>JAOQAP010000026.1 GCA_025963465.1 Flavipsychrobacter sp. | reverse complement strand
ATGCAGATGTGCCCAGCAGGCCGGTAAGTGTAGCGCCGCCTACCATTGTGTCAGCAGCTATTTTCTTCAGTTGGTCAGCGCCCAGCATGTTAGATACCGGTGTACCGTTCACTGTAGCAAGACGTGTAAGTGGTATCATGGTAGTATCGCCATGACCGCCTACTACTACAGCATGCAGGTCGTTCTGTGAGCAGTTCAGTTCTTTCTGGATGTAGCACTTGAAACGTGCGCTGTCCAGTATACCGCCCATGCCTATGATACGGTGTTTATCAATACCTGTAGATTTAAGTGCCAGGTAGGTCATAGTATCCATAGGGTTAGATATAACCACTATGATCGCATTAGGAGAGTACTGCAGCAGGTTTTTGCAAACGCCTTCTACTATCTTGGCGTTAGTGCCTATCAGCTCTTCACGTGTCATACCCGGTTTACGTGGTATACCTGAAGTGATCACACAAACATCAGAGTTAGCCGTTTTGCTGTAATCGCCGGTAACACCTATCACACGTGTATCAAAGCCCAGCAATGATGCTGTCTGGGTAATGTCCAGGGCTTTACCTTCAGCAAAGCCTTCTTTGATGTCTACTAATACCAGTTCTTCAGCCAGCTCTTTGCGGGCAATGTTGTCGGCACAGGTAGCGCCAACGGCACCGGCGCCCACTACAGTTACTTTCATTTATATATGTTTTTGAGGTTAAAATTGCAATTAAGGCGCAAATATAAGGGTAATTGGTTAATTGGTAAATTAGTTAATTCTCCTTCGCGGCAAATTGTGTTATCATATAGCCGCTATGGCGGTCGAAGGGGTAATTTGTTGACAGGCTGGCTACAATTACTTCAGCTTATGCTTGAAGAGCTGTTGCCTCACGTCTTTGGTGATCTGGTCACCTGTCAGCTGCATATAGCTCCGTATCTTACGAACATAGTCGAAATAGCCCAGTTGCATGCGTATAAGGAACAGGGTAAAGATAAACACGGCAACACCCCACATAGCATAGGTAAGCATGGGGTCTTTGCCTATATACAATAACACTATAGAGGCAGCCAGCAGGAAGGCGCAGAAGATGATAATGAGCAAAGGGCCACCTGTATCCAGCTTCCGCATTTCAGACGTAATGACCACTTTGGTCTTGTTACCGTCCTCTTTAAGCTCTACATAGGTAATAGGTAAGGTCTTGATCGTGTTCACCTGCTCGGCATGAGGTATTATGTGCAGCTTTTGTTCTTTTTCCAGCACTTCGAAGTCCATGTTATGTATCTTCACATGACTGCCCAGCAACCTGTACCTCAGGTGTTCTTTAGGTACGGAAAACTGGTATCTGCGTGTTCTTGTAAAAAGCATAAATGTCTGAGGACTTTCAGTAATTTGTTTAAAGGTAATGATAATTACATACCCTTAGCTGCTTTGAACGATGCTTAACAAACGTATAGCATTGACGGACAATATAATATGACCTGAGTTTCTGTATATATGGACTGGGTTGAGTTATGGGTATTTTATTAATGTTTTTTGGGCATAATATTTTTTAACTTTTTACTATTGATATTAAGCGTTCATGATAGCATGTCGTGTTTTATCAATGAATATCTTTACAAAAACCTTTACCTCCGTCCATGAAAATGACCTCGCTACGTTTCCTGATACCAGTTGTTAGTATAAGTCTGCTGTATAGCCTTGCTGCATGTAACAGTAAAAAGAAGGAAGAGGAAGAAGCAAAGCCAAAGACCAATATACTGAATGCGGAAGGATATGTAGTAAAGCCGCAGGCATTTCAAAGTGATTATACTGCAAGCGGCTCATTGCTGCCTAATGAAGAGATACAGATATTGCCGGAGGTGTCGGGTAGGGTAACGAACATATCATTTGAAGAGGGTACTCATGTAAGTGCGGGACAGGTGTTGCTGAAAATATACAATGATGATATAAGGGCCCAGATACAAAAATCGAAAGCACAGCGTGAGCTGCAGGAAAAGATAAAGTTGAGACAGGTAGAACTGCTACGCATAGGTGGCATCAGCCAGCAGGACTACGAAACCACTACGGCACAGATACAATCAATAAACGCAGACCTGGCCTATTCTGATGCATTGCTGCGTAAGACGACCATCGTTGCGCCATTCTCCGGACGTATCGGTATCAGGAATGTGAGCAAAGGGGCTGTGGTGACACCCACAACCGTAATAGCTACCTTACAGCAGACGAAAATACTGAAGATGGATTTTACAATTCCTGACCAATACCGGGATGAAGTAAACCCGGGCAAAAAGATCACATTTACAGTGACAGGCAAACTGGATACTTTTTCAGCAGTGATAAGTGCTGTAGAGCCCGCTGCTGATGTCATAACACGCACACTGAAAGTGCGTGCGCTGGTACAAAACCAGGAACATAAGTTGACAGCCGGATCATTTACTCATGTTATCATCCCGTTTGAAAATAATAAGAATGCGCTGCTGATACCATCGGAGGCTATCATCCCAACCAGCAGGGACAAGGAAGTAGCTGTGGTTAGCGGGGGTAAAGCAAAAATGGTAGTAGTAAAGATAGGTACACGTACCAATGATATGGTAGAGATAGTACAGGGGTTAAAAGAAGGCGACACCATCATTACAACCGGCATCATGCAGGTGAAACCGAATATGCAGGTGAGGGTGAGGATACCCCAAACCCCTAAAGGGGCTTCCCCTCATGGTTCGGATACAGTACGATAATCTCTGTTTCTATTTCACCAGTTGGTTCTCCAGTTCAAGAACAATTGTTTCATCGACTTTCAGGTTGTAAGCAGCTGTATATAGTCGCTGCAAGGCTGTGACATAGTCATTCTCTGCCTGGCGGGCCTCAAGCGTAGTGCCTATACCTACTTTGAAACGTGCTACCTGTACATCGAGGTTCTCTTTGGCAAATGTGATGTTCTCATGCTCCAGTTTGTAAGCAGCTACTGATAATTCATAGTTTCTCCATGCGGTACGGTATTGCCTGCCCAGTATCGTGTTCTGCCGTTCAAAAAGCAGGTCATCGCGCATTGCCTGCAGGGATGCTACTTTAGATTGCCTGCGCAGGTTGCCACCTTCGAATATGGGTAAACTAAACGTGAGCGATCCGCTGGGCCCATAGCTTTGGCTGAACAGGGCAAAGCCCGTAGAGTTGGACGTATGCGAATAGTTGTAGCCGGTGGATAAGGCAACGGTAGGAAGAAAATAAGTGTTGGCTATCTTAGCATTCAGGTGTGATACCTGCGCATTGTAACGATAAACGCTCAAGTTGAGGTTTACATCTGCCACGCGGTCTCCGCTTAGTGGCTGCAGACCGGTATTCAGATCCAGGCTATCGTCTATTTCGTATTCATAGCCATCATTTTCGCCCATCAGCACACTTAAGGAATCCCTTGCCTGTGTGAGGTTGGCAATAAATGTCAATGAATCTGATTGGCGGGCATTATAATCTACTCTTGCCTGCAGGTAATCTATTTTGGCACCGGCACCGGTTCTGAATTTGATATCAGATATCTGCATACGCACCTTTGCAAGCGCAAGGGCCGTACTTACTGCGGCTACTTGTTTATTGTCCAGCACGACTTGTGCGTAAGTCTGTATGGTACGCGAGATAACGGTCTGCATTTGCGCTTTCAGCTGCACCTGGCTCATAGCTTCCAGCTCTCCTAATTCCTTTTTTACCAGGAACATTTTACCGCCATCAAATATGGTCCAGTTAACGACCAGATAAGGATTGTAGTTAGAGCTTACCGCACGGGGATTGTTTTGTACTGCACCACTGGCAAGGTCGCTGCGCACATTGTTCCTGCTTTCAGTAACCGATGCATTGAGGAATACATAAGGTGAAAAGCCGGCATTGCCTAACGTATTGTTCCTTGCGGCCTGTTGTGCTGCAAGGTCTGCTATATTAATATCAAAGTTGCGTTTGAGCGCTTTGGCAATAGCCTCCTCCAGAGAAAGATGCTGCTGCGCACGAGCGGCACCGCACAATAATAGCAATAATATGGTTAGCGGTTTTGTCATATACTTATTCATCCAGCTTTGCTATTGCCGATGGCACTACGTCTTTCCTTCGCGAAAGGTAAGAATAGATGACCGGCACAATAAATAAAGATAATACCAAAGAGAACATAACACCACCCACAATAACAATACCCAGTGGCTTGCGGCTGGTAGAAGCTGCACCCAGTGACAACGCAATAGGCAAAGCGCCAAATACCATCGCAAGACTGGTCATTAATATAGGACGCAAACGCATGGTGGCCGCTTCTATCGCCGCCTCCATTTTGCTGCTGCCTTTTTCACGGATGTGGTTTGCATACTCTACTATAAGTATACCATTTTTGGTTACAAGCCCTATGAGCATGATCATACCTATCTCAGAGAATATATTGAGCGTTTGACCGTATATCCACAGTGATAACAATGCACCCGCAAGCGCCAGTGGCACAGTGAGCATAATGATAAGCGGGTCCATAAAGCTTTCGAACTGGGCGGCCAGGATAAGATAAATAAGCGCTAATGCCAGCAGGAACGCGAATGATGTATTGGAAGAACTTTCTGCATAATCGAGCGAGGAGCCGGAGAGCGTTGAATTGAAAGTGTCATCTATGACCTTTTCATTCTTCAGCTTAGTATAGATATCCTGCATTGCTGCTATGCCATCTCCTATGGTCTTACCTGCGGCAAGATTTGCAGATATGGTTGCAGATTTGTAACGATTGTAGTGGAATATCTGTGACGGGCTGGTAGACTCTTTTATCTGTACCACATTATCTATTGACACCAATTGCCCATTCTTTGCCCGTACATTATATTGTGTAAGGTCTACCGGTGCATCCCTGCTGCCGCGGAATACCTGGGCGATTACCTGGTATTGCTTGCCGCTGATGGTGAAATAACCGAGACGACCATTGCTAAGCGCAAACTGCAATGTCTGCGATACGTCATTGATGGAGATGCCCATATCAGATGCTTTTGCACGATCAATGTTTACAGATAGCTCAGGCTTATTGAATTTAAGATCTACGTCAACCCCCTGGAAAGTTTTGTTGTTATTAGCTTCATCAAGGAAGCGGGGCAGTACTTTTTCCAGTTTTTCAAAGTCGATGTTCTGCAACACAAATACTACAGGGAATGCACTTCCTCCGCGTTTTACGGCTATAGTAGGTTCCTGTATAGGAAATGCCTTGCCAAAACTGAACCGTTTCAGATCTTTACCCAGCGCATCAACTATCTGCGCCTGGCTGCGCTTACGGTCTCCTGCATCAGATAGCCTGATGTTGAGCGAACCGGAATTGACAGTACCGGAAGACCCGGGTGCTGTAATGGATAAGTTGACCAAAGCCTCAGGCACACTGTCCCTGACCAGGTTTACCAGCTTGTCCATATAGTTGTCCATAGCATCGTAAGAAGTACCTTCCGGCGCCGTTGCCTGCAAGCGGAAACGACTGCGGTCTTCCAATGGTGCCAGCTCACTTTGCATGCCTCTGCCTATAAGTATTATCAGAACAAATGAAACAGCAATACCGGTAAGTGCCACCCAACGGTGCTTCATGATCCACTCAAGGCCCTGGCGATACTTATGCTCCATGCCTACGAAGAAAGGTTCTGTTTTAGTGTAGAACTTAGATGCCTTATGTACATCCTTTGTCATAAGTACATTGAGCACCGGAGTAAGTGTAAGAGATACGAATGCAGAAATTAATACAGCGCCTGCCACCACTATACCAAACTCTCGGAATAGCCTGCCGGTAAAACCCTGCAGGAAGATGATAGGAAGAAATACAACAGCAAGCGTAATAGAAGTGGAGATAACGGCGAAGTATATTTCTTCGCTGCCTTCCCGGGCCGCTTTATGCTTGTTCATGCCCTGTTCTATCTTCTTGAATATATTTTCCGTGACCACGATACCATCGTCTACCACGAGGCCAGTGGCCAATACTATGGCCAGCAGGCTAAGTATATTGATGGTAAAGCCCATAATATACATGATGAAGAACGCACCGATAAGGCTTACCGGGATATCTATAAGAGGGCGGAAAGCAATAAGCCAGTCGCGGAAGAATAAGTAGATGATAATGATAACAAGCGAGAAGGCAATGATGAGCGTTTCCTCTACTTCTGAAATGGACTTTTTAATGAACGCCGTATTGTCCTGCGCTATATCTACTTTAAAGTCTTTGGGAATGTCCTTTTTTAGCTGGTTATAACGTTTGTAAAATTCATCGGCAATGGCTACGTAGTTGGAGCCGGGCTGTGGTATAATGGCCAGGGCCACCATTGGTACGCCGCTTTCCTTAAGCTGTGTTTCTTCATTTGCGGGTCCTAATACAGCTTCTCCAATATCTTTAAGCCGTATGTCCCTGCCATCAATATTTTTTACAATGAGGTTATTGAATTCTGTTTCGTTAGTAAGCTTGCCCAGTGTACGTACAGACAGCTCAGTATGCGATCCTGATATTTTACCTGCCGGCAGCTCCACGTTCTGGCCTGTAAGCGCATCCTGTATATCCTGGAAGGTAATGCTGTAGCCAGCCATTTTCAAAGGATCGAGCCAAAGGCGCATAGAGTACAATTTTTCACCCCATACCTGTATACTACTTACACCGGGTATGGTTTGCAGCCGTTCTACCAGTACATTTTCTGCATAGTCAGTCAGCTCCATCGGGTTCTTGGTCATGCTCTGCACCGTCATGGATATGATAGGTGTGGCGCTGGCATCGGCTTTTGTAACTACTGGTGGAGCATCTATATTTTGCGGAAGATTTTTTGTGGATTGTGATACTTTATCACGCACGTCATTAGCTGCTGCTTCAAGGTCAACGCCCAGGTCGAATTCGACACTGATGCTACTGGAGCCCTGTGAACTGGTAGAAGAAACGTTTTTAATACCTGCAATACCGTTAATAGATTTTTCAATAGGCTCTGTTATCTGCGATTCTATTACATCGGGATTGGCGCCGGCATAACTCGTCCTTACGTTGATTATCGGCGGATCAATAGAAGGGTAGTCGCGGATACCTAGGTAATGAAAGCCAATGCCGCCAAACACTATAATAATAATGTTGAGTACAATAGCGAGTACCGGCCGACGAAGTGATAATGATGGTAGGCTCATTCAGGTGTTGTGATGATCAAATGTAATCAGTATGTACCTACAAAACCATGCCTCACTGCATAGTGAGGCACGAAATAACATACAAATTATTATTACATCTGCATTATTTTAATTAGCAACATATAATGGAGCCTACTAAAATACGATGTGAGCATATTTTAACAAATTAAAGCCAAAGACGAGCGATAGAATCGGTTATCGCAAGCAGCTCTTTATAGGAATCAGGTTTTGTCAGGAAACAGTTAGCTCCTAGTTTGTAGGAGGTTTCCCTGTCTTTGGTGGAAGAAGATGTTGTGATAACAATAATAGGAATGGACTTCAGGTTATCATCGTTTTTTATCTGCCTCAATACTTCAGTACCCCCTTTGCCCGGCATGTTCAGGTCTAACAAAATGAGCGACGGGTGTTTTTTATCAGACGCTTCATTAAGATGTACAATGAGCTGATCCCCGTTTACCATAAATGTATAATCCTGGTGATGCTTATTTTCAATAAAGGCATCCCTTATAGATTCCCGGTCGTCCGGGTCATCGTCAACAATAAAAACAGAGTGTTTTATGATCTGAGTCATGGGAAGCAAATTTACATGATGTAGCACAATATAAAACAAGAAAATGAGAATTTATAACATTGGGTGTACGTACAGGCATGCACAGTTATACAGGCATGATCATAGTGAAAACAGCACCTTTGCCGGGCTCTCCCTCAGCGAAAATAACGCCGCCGTGATTTTCAATGATCTTTTTACAGATCGCCAGTCCTATGCCTGTACCTTCATATTCGGATTTGCCATGTAGCCGTTGGAAGATAGCGAATATCTTACCGGCATATTCATTGGCAAAGCCGATACCATTATCTTCCAGTTGCAGCTGCAGATACTTCTTAGCTTTCGGCAGGTCGTATTGGCCGACAGATTTTGGGCTTATGTATTTGTGGGTGATCTTAATATGTGACGGCACACCTTCACGTGCAAATTTCAGAGAATTACTAATGAGGTTCTGAAACAATTGCATGAACTGTGACGGCACTCCATAAATTGAAGGTAGCTCATCGGTTTCTATAATAGCTTTACTTTCTTCTATCTTGTATTCCAGCGGTACCAGTGCTTCGGTCAGAATGAATTTTAAGTCACATTGTTCATAGGCCGCATTACCTGATATAGTAGATACAGACAAGAGATCGCTGACCATTTTTTGCATGCGTTTGGAAGCATCGATTATTTTATTCAGGTAAGTCTGCCCGTCTGCATTAAGTGAGTCATATTGTGTAGTTAGGATCCTGTCGCTGAAAGTTGCTATTTTGCGTAACGGTTCTTTCAGGTCATGACTGGCTACATATGCATACTCTTCCAGGCTGGTATTTGACCTTTGCAGCTGTAAATTTTTCTGGTATACCATTTGCTCTGCAACTTCCTGGTCTGTGATGTCTACCGATACATTAAGCACACTTTCTACCTCTCCTTTTTCATTGCGCTCAAAGATAGTACCGTAAGTATGGAACCAGCGGTACTCACCCTTTGCATTGCGCATACGATATTTAAATTCAGTAATAGGTTCATTTTCTGCAATTCCCATTTTATTGGCTTCTTCAAGCGCCAGCGTATTCTTCTCCATGATATAAGCCATATCATCGGGATGCAGAACTGTCAGCATGAATTCCAGACCTTCCGCTAAGATCTTTGATACAGGGTAACCAAGCATTTTTTCTATTGCGTCGTTTATAAAAGAATACTTGCCGGTATGTATATTGTATGCAGCAATTATCGACGGTGTTACGTCTGTTATCTTTTCAATGAATTCTTTGTAATCCTGTATTTGCTTTTCTACTGCTTTCTGCTCTGTTATATCCTGGAGGGTACCGTATATTTTTATATTTCCTGTTGTTTTGAGTACTTCACCTTTTGCGTGCAATGTTTTTACTTTACCACCGGCAAGAATAATGCGATAATTAAAATCAAAAGGTTTATTACCTTCTACGGCTTCCCTGATAATGTCAGTAATTTTTGTGCTGTCATCAGGATGGTTATATTGATCCAGGGAATTTGTATCGCTTAGCGACTGAAGCTCCAGCTCATAGATGCGATAGATCTCATCAGACCATTCGATGTGTTTGGTCTTCATATCCCATGTCCAGTTGCCAATATGGCTTATCGCCTGCGCCTGCTTATACAGCTGTTCGCTGCGTTGCAATTTTTCAATGAGCAGTTGCTTTTCTGTCACGTCCTGGCAGGTGCCGGTCATTCTTATTGGTATGCCATTTTCGTTGCGTTGCAGCTCGCTCTTGGTATGAAGGATAGTTATGTTACCATCAGGCCTTACGATACGGTAATAATTGTCTTCCTCTTTTCCGGTTTCCAGTACCAGCTGCACTTGCCTCATCCTTTCTTCTTTGTCATCAGGATGGATGTGCGATATATATGTTTCGTAGTTGACCTCTTCAGATTGAGGTTCCAGGCCATATACCCTGAACATTTCGTCTGACCATGTTACTTTATCCGCGGCAATGTCCCATGTCCAGTTGCCGATATGGGTGCGTGCCTGTGCCTCTTTGAATAGTTGTTCACTTTCCTGCAGTTGCTCAATGAGTACTTGCTTCTCTGTGATATCCTGCACCGTACCATAAATGTCGGTTGCTACATTATCTTCACTATAAAACACGTTCGCTTTTACGTTCAGGTACTTTATTTTACTTTTTGCTGGTATAATGATACGATAAGTAAAGTCACACGGTACATGACGCTGCATCAGCTGTGCCATAGTATCATCTATCATTTGTGTGTCATCGGGGTGCCTATAGGTCTTAGTTACATTCGGGTCTATCTTTGCATCGTCAGGAATTTCCATTTCATATATCCGGAACAACTCGTTCGACCAGGTACATTCATTAGTGACGAGGTTCCAGCGCCAGTTGCCTATATGGGCCATTTCCTGTGCCTTGCGCGACTGCGCTTCACTTTCCAATAGCTTTTGCACCATGCTATGCCTGTCGGTCACATCAGCTGCTGTTCCTGTCAGGACAGTTCTTCCATTCTTAACAGATGCAAATCCCCTTGACCTGATGATTTTCTCTTTACCGTTTATCAGGTAGCGGTATTCATTGTCATATAGTGTGCCATCGGCTATGGCTTTATCCCTATTCGCATTGACACGGTCACGATCAGCAGGATGTACATGGTCTATCAGTTTGTTCAGGTCAAAATCAGAAAGCTCATAGATCTCTTTGAATTGGGGTGTGACTTCCATTCTTCCGGTTTCCACATCCAGTTCAAAACTTCCCACCTGTGCCTGTGCCTGCGCATCCAGCAACTGGCTTTCTCTTAGCAGTAGTTTTTCGGCAACATCTTTTTCCGTGCTTATATCAAGTATGATACCTACTATTTCTGTTGGTACGCCGTCTTCGTCTCTTTTAAAAACGGATGAATAATTTTTCATCCAGGTATACTCGCCGACGGATGATAGCAGCCGCAGTTCCCACGATATTATTTCTTCATCAGCTGCGTGAGTAAACTTTCCCAATTCTTCAATGGTAAGAGGTATATCTTCGGCATAGATCAGGTTTTGCATGATGCTGTCACCTGCAATATCTATATCCTGCCTGCTATACCCAAAGAACTTCATGAAGTTCTTATTAGCGTATTTTATTGTTCTTGTTGAAAGATTGAATGTGTAATTGATGACTGGTGTAGTATTAGATACCACCTCTGTGAATCGTGCCTGTTCGCTTATCCTGTCTTTGAGCAAAGTGATGTAAACATTGCTGAATGCCAGGTCACTTTCTTTTGTGTAGTCGTCTATCTCTTTAATTATTTCAATGGCGGTGCTTACATCGGCTGTATAAGAAGAAAGAAATTTGGTCATGGTCTTTTTGCGGAGGTAGCCCGCAAGCAAAATATCTTCTGCTGATATTTCATCCTGTTTTATGATTCCAAAATCATCAGCAAGCCACCTCATCAGCGATCGCTCTACATGATCCTGTATCTCATTTTTTTCGACAGCGGTAAGAAATTCCCGTGTAGAAATAACAGACATATTGAACAGGTCATCGTCTGAAATGCCAGCCAGGTATTTCAGCATGGGTAGCTCTACTTCTCTTGATATACGTAATTGTTCCTGTACATAAGGAATAAGGAAATTGTCTCTTAAAAAGCCGGCATAGGCAGGCAAACGTTCAAACAGCCATTTATCAGCTTTAGGTGCAGTATTGGTATTACTATCTGTGAGCATTTTTGTAGGCACGGTCCGATAATATTTTCCCTCTAAGCCACTCAAAGGGTTTATGATCTAATAGCACAGTGTTAAAAATAAAAGATTTCAATCGCTTATTTTATATTTTGTGCCAGTAAATTTTTTAATGACAAGTTATTGCACAACTGCATAATAATCATGCCAATAGGTATGTTTTCGGGTGCGTTAAATGTAACTCCGGTAATTTATTTTACTGTTTTTATGCATTGAATGTAATGCATAATAGCATTGGCGGTATCTGCTACTATTGCCTGGGGGCTTCCTGCCAGGCTGAATTTTACGATCTTCTTTGATGTAAATGCTTTGATGTTGTCATCTGTAAGCGGCAGGTTCAGGTATCTTATCGCAAATATTCGGTCGTCAGAAATATCGTGGTCCACAGGTATTGTTTCATCGGTAAAATTTGAGTGGTCGTCAAATTCTATCACTACAGATTTTTCATCTTTCTCTACCTGGCCGCCTTCGGCGTTCTTAGTATAGATATCGTCCAGAGGGCCGGAAATACGCAGCTGCAGCAGGAAGTTGTCCATGCCCTCTTCGGGGTTTAAATTGAACATCCTTTTTACACTGATAACAGGTTTGTCGCTCTCATCGAAAGGGGAGGTATATGTGAATGTGGTTTTATCATCCGATACTTCTTTTTTTATGCGTTTACAGAAATCCTGTGCGGTAGCATTTTGCATAAAAGCAAGTGTCAGCAATAAGCATGTAACCCTCATAAAAGTGTGTTTATTTACTTTAAATATACAAATTATTCAGACTGCTGATAGATTTGTTACCATTCACTATGGGTAGGATTGCTCTTTGCCGCCGGTATGCCGGGCAGGTTTAGCCCGAACCTGATACCGGAGTTATTGCCTTTGTAGCTGTCCCACGACTGTACAAAGTCTATACGCAATATGCGGAACAGTTTCCAGCCTATATTGTCGATACCTATGAATGCTTCCGTATAGTAAAGACCGGGATTTGCATAGAAGGCATTACCACCAAAGAGCAGGTAATACCTTGCCTGGCGTAGCAGCGGTATCTTGTTGCTGAGCAGTCCGTTCAGGTGGTACTCTATATGCGCTTCGCCATACAATGGTGCCTTGTTGCTGAAATCGTAATACTGTGCGAACTGGAAGCTTTGCAGGTAAGGTGCTGCATAGCCTACGCCACGGTCACCGTCAATGTGCATCAGGTCAGGAACCGATACATACCTGGTATTTAAAAAGCCGCCCGCAACGAAGTTATATTTCAGGTTACCTAATAGTTTTAAGCTTACCTCGTCTATCACATTGAACCGCCACTTGTCGAAATCTGAGATACTGTTGAATACGCCCGGGATACCTTTATCGTAGGTAAGGGTAAACAGCGGCCATTTGCTGCGGTTGGCTACTTTGTAATCAGGGAACTGAGTATACGTAATTCCCGGCCTGTAGGATACAGATGCGTAAATAACAGCGGCGTCATGTTTTTGCCATGCGGTGGCTTCCGTCAGCAGGTGCGGCGGTATATTGGGTGTAAAACCCTCATTGCCTGTTCCTGCCAGGTTGAAGAAGCTGTAGGAGCTGGTATTGCTCAGCGGCAGCCGCTGCTGGTAAGATGCTTTCAGCATCCAACTGAATCCTGTACCGTAGTTGCGGCTTACAAAAGCTGATGCTTCCCTGCGCTCATACAGCTTGATGTCATTCTGACGAAAGAGCAACGACGTATACGTATTGAACCATGCAGATACGGGATTGTGAGGATTGTACTGGTAAACATATTGACCGCCTTCTATACCGTAAAGCCACTGACGGGCAAGAAATTCCTTGTTGCGGGAGCTATAATAAAGGCGGGCAACGGAGTTGAAATGGGTATTGCTGAAACCATAACGAACTGCAACATCTCCAATAATGGTCTTTCCTGTATCTACCGCATGTTTCCAGTGTAGTTTTGGTGCTATATCTACACCTTCTACAATATTGTAATTGATCATATTCTCAGATAAAAGACCGAGCAATAAAGAGTTAGTAGTGTATATATTTTTATAGTCTTTTGAGCTGAATGAGAAGCCTCCTATAAACGGCCCCAAGGCTTTTATTTTATTAGCTTCTCTTCTTAGAGAATCGAGATAGTTAGGCGCTGTTACTATTTTAAATAAACTGTCTTTCGATACAAAATCCCTTTTCTCGTCCAGCTCCAGCGGCACCGGCCTTGCAGTGGTCCAGTACGATGAATCTTTTTTATTGGCTGTGCGGTCGTAAGTGCTGACTACCTTGTCTGCAAATATAGAGTCGGGTATAGGTTCATTCACTTTTTGCTTGTTATACACCGTCACGAAATTGGCGGTAATGTCGAAGCCCAATAGATTAACGGTTACATACTGTACCTGGTTTTTTATTACCCATGTATCTTTTCTCAGTGGCAGATATACCTGGGCCACTTTCATTGTGTCAAACACATCCATGCCCGATTTTTTGGCCAGTGTCAGGTCCAGGCTGTGAATAGCCCAGTCTTCATCTACTATGTATACGGTACCTGTATAGCATGGCTCAAAAGACCTTTTAGGCAATACCCGTATTTTATAAATAGTGTGTCCCTGCTCATCAAACTGGCCGAGTAATTTATACTTGTAATAGTTGAGCGCATTATCACTGATAGGCGATATAAACCCGCGACTGGAGCCGCCAAGCATGTTTACATTATTGTCATAAAAAGTAATTACCGAGGGGAATTGAGAAAACCCAAGCCCGTTATTATTGCCGCTTTCATGTACGGAGTGTATGACTGTCTTATCTTTATTCCCTTCAGAATAGTAGTCAGCATCTTCTTCGGTCAGGTATAGTACACCCTTGCCTGCGCTATCTACAATGGTCTGCTCGTCCTTTACTTTTTGTCCCAGTATTTTATTTGGCAGCTGGCGGGAGCGGGCAACGCCTTTCAGGTAAATAGCTGTCTGGAAAGAACGTACCTGGTCCAGGTGGAACTTCCTTTTCTTAATAGCATTGCGGATAATGGGGTAGGCGGGGTCTTCGGTATTGGCATGTACCACTACCTCTTTCATTTCCAGGCTTTGGTCTTTTAATACGAAGGTGTGTGTTTTTACTTCATCGCCCACAAAAGAACAATTAAAGGCCCCCTGTTTATAACCAATGTACTGGCAGACCACTTTGTACAGCCCCGGAGCAAGCATGAGCTCAAAATCGCCATTGCCGTTGGCGCTGGTGCCAAGGGTAGTACCTTGTACAAATACGGTAGCATACGGAAGGGATACCCCTTTCTCATCAGTCACCTTTCCTTTCAATACCCCTGCTGAAACAAAAGAGGGAATAAACAAGCAAATGCATATGAGCAGGTATCTGAAATTAGCCATAGAAGATGGATCACTTTTTGCTGAAGAGGCCATGCAGCTGTGCGTCTATTTTGCGTACCACATCAGCAAGGTCGTCTTCTTTGTCTGCAAAATTGCAGTTGTCTACATCTATTACTAAAAGCGGGCCATCTTTATAATTATCTATCCAGTTATTGTAGAAGCCGTTCAGGCGTTTCAGGTAATCGAGCCTAAGGTTCTCTTCATAATCCCTGCCGCGTTTCTGTATCTGGTCTACAAGAGCAGGTACAGAGGCTTTAAGATAAATAAGGAGATCAGGTGGCTTAATGAGCGATTTCAGATTTTGAAAGAACGAGGTATAGTTCTCAAAATCGCGTTTGGTCATCAGGCCCATCTCGAATAAGTTGGGCGCAAAAATATAGGCATCCTCATAGATGGTACGGTCCTGGATAACAGTATCCTTACCTTCCCTTATTTCTATCAGGTTCTTTATACGGTTGTTGAGGAAGTACACCTGCAGGTTGAAAGACCAGCGGCGCATGTCCTCATAAAAATCTACGAGGTAAGGGTTGTGCTCCACATCTTCAAAATGGGGTTGCCATTTGTAATGCTTCGCAAGCATGCCTGTCAATGTTGTCTTACCGGAGCCAATGTTTCCTGCTACGGCTATATGTTTGGTGATGTTCTTTGGAGGCATGAGTACAAGTTCAACAGTAAATATTCAAACGTAAGATAGGGCGAATATTAAATAGCGGTCAGGGATTAACAAATTAAATAATTAATAATAGTTTATTCCCATCAACTTTCTTGCGCCATCTATAGTTACTGATGCACTGGCACGTGCCTTTTCGGCACCCTGCTTCAGTATTTTCTTCAGCAATGCTTCATCTTTCTGCAATTCTGCTGCATGCTCGCGAATAGGGCGCACAAATGCCGCCATGTCTTCAGCAAGCTGTTTTTTCATATCGCCGTAACGGATGTTGCAATTATTGTACTGGCTCCTGTATATATCCACTATTTCCGGTTTGGAGGTAAGGTGCATAAGCAGGAACAGGTTCTGTATATAATCGGGCATTACAGCATTGGGCTCTGTAGGGCCGGCATCTGTTTTTGCCTTCATTATTTTTTTCTTTATCAGGTCGTCATCATCGCTCAGGAATATGGTGTTATTGGCATTTTCACTTTTGCTCATTTTACCATTACCATCCAGGCTCATGATCTTTACGGTATCGTTATTGAACCGGAATACCTGTGGTTCAGGGAAGAATTCACTATAGCGGCCATTAAAGCGCTGTGCGAAGTTGCGCGCCATTTCCAGGTGTTGCTCCTGGTCTTTGCCCACAGGTACTTTCACAGCACGGTGTATGAGTATGTCCGCGGCCATAAGTACGGGGTAGGTGAGCAGGCCTGCATTCACATTATCAGGGTGCTGACGTACTTTATCTTTAAACGTAGGAACTTTTTCCAGCTCGCCTTTGTAGGCGCTCATATTCAGCAACAGGTACAGCTCAGGTATCTCCGGCACATCGCTTTGTGCATATAGCGCTACTTTTTCAGGGTCCAGGCCGCTGGCTATATTTTCTGCCAGTACACGAAAGACATTTGTTTTAAGCTCCTTTGGATCGGGATGTGTGGTGAGGGCATGATAATCTGCCACGAAGAAGTAGCAGTCATAATTTTCCTGCATCATCACGTAGTTCTGTATAGCCCCAAAATAATTACCCAGGTGCAAATGCCCGGTAGAGCGTATGCCGCTCACAACAATTTCCTTACTCATAAGGGCTGCAAGATACAAAAGGGCAGGAACGTAAAGAAATAGATAGTAAAAACCCCGGATTTACCGGGGTTTTAGGAATACTATTATTAAATTTTGAAACTTATAGGCTGTGTAAAATATACTGCTACTTTTTGCCCTTTTTGCTCAGCAGGTGTCCATGGTGGCATAGCAGATATAACTCTCAGTGCTTCAGCTGCCAGTTCGGGATCTGCCGCGTTCACTACGCTGGCATCAGAAACCGCCCCATTTTCATTTACAATGAACCTGACTATAACCCGGCCCTGTATGCCTTTTTTACGTGCATTTTCAGGGTATTTGATGTTTTGCCCCAAATATTTGCCAAGATCGTAGTTTGTAGTTGGCATTTTCTCAGCAAATGTCAGGACTTCCCTGTGCCCCGATATTTTTCCGGCACTTATTGTATCATATACAGTTTTCATGGCAGCAGGCTTATCTTTCTGCGGCTCTGCCTGTGGCTTACAGCTTTGCAGGTATATAATGCCTGAGAGCACAACGACGGCTGAAAAACATGTTTTCAGCACAGTATTGCGCAATTTTGCGTGGCTTAACGGTGCTTTTTGTAACATCATGATTCTACGTTTTAAAGGATGATAAAAGAAGGTATGTGATAAAGCGAAGCAGTTGGTGTTGAATGTATCGTTGAGCAGGGCATTGATGTATGTCTCTTTATTGCTTACAGAACGGGCATCAGCCTGGAATTCATGTATGATCTTCAGTTCCTTATTAATGAAGTATAAGACCACGTTTGGCCAGAAGCATGCCCGGAGTATACGCATGAACAGAATATCCACGCTGTGCTTTGATCTTATATGTGCCAGTTCATGCTCGTAGATGACAGGATCAATAGAGCTGCCAGGGAGAAATATGTATTGCATAAAGCTGCCGGGGCCTGTCTGGGTATTCAGTAGCACTTTTACTCCGTTGATCGTTTTGTACTCATGTCTTTTTACAAAGCGGATAAAGGAAATATACTGTATTGCAGTGCGGGCAATGAGTACCAATGTTATAAGCAGATATGATGCGGCGAGTATATTGAATGTCAGCCCTCCATTGGCTGTTGCTATACCGCCCTTTGATAAAATGGTTACGTCCGGTAACAATATCCTGGTGATGCCTGGCAGCTGAATTATGTTGTCAGCCAATGCCGGTATGTACATGAAAGGGATTGCCAGCGGTAAAGTGGCGCATAATAGCAAATACGCACGGCTGAAACTGTGGGCAGCGCGATCTTTTATTACTGTGATGTATATAACATACAGCAGTGCTGAATAAACGGTAACTTGAAATAGATAAAGCATGATGGTCTATTTTTTAGGTTTATCATTTTTTAATTCTTTCAATATGCTTTCCAGCTCTTCTATGCTGATGTCTTTTTCTTTGGCAAAGAAGGACAGCATGTTTGCATAAGAGCCATTGAAGTATCCTTTCAGAAATTGCTTCATGGTCTTTTTTGTGTACTCATCTTTTTTTACAAGAGGATAGTACCGGTTCGATTTTCCAAAAGATTCTGAAGCTACTATGCCCTTGTCTACCAATATTTTTATAATAGTGCTTATGGTATTATAGTGTGGTTTGGGGTCTGGCAGCTCATCTACTATATCTTTTACAAAGGCCTGTTCCAGCCGCCAGAGCACCTGCATTATTTCTTCTTCAGCTTTGGTCAGTGGTTTGAAATTTGTCTTCATTAACAGTTCGTTAAACTAAGTTTTTAGTAAATGTACTAACTATTTAGTTAATTAACTAATTATTTAGTTAAAAGATGAAAATAAATATTTTGTTCTGTGAGCGGCAGGTATAAATAATTAACGGTAGATGAAAAGAATAATTGTATAAATTTAGGTATGATTCAGCGTCTATTTGATATAGCAGAACAGCAGAGCAAGCAGGCACCTGATGCCATAATGCTGGCTGCGAAGGAGAACGGCCAGTGGCGTACCTACAGTAGCAGCGAGGTGTGGCAAACTGCACGTAAGCTGGCCGGAGGTTTACTGTCGCTGGGTATAGCTAACCAGGTGCTGGAACCAGAACAGCAGGAAAAGATCGCAATCATTTCGCCAAACAGGCCGGAGTGGATGATGACAGATATAGGCGTACAGCTTACCGGTGCAGTATTGACACCTGTATATCCTACTATCAGCCCTGCGGAACTTGCCTATGTATTGAGTGAAGCCGGTGTGCAGATATGTTTTGTAGCCAATGCCGAGATATATGAGCGTTTTAAAGACGCACTGAAGGAAATACCTACACTGAAAAGTGTATATTCATTTGATGTAATAGAGGGCGTTCCTAACTGGAAGGAACTGATCAATAAAAACCTGCAGCCGGATGAAAGCGTGATAGCCCGTATAAAGCCCGGAACACTGGCTACTATCATATACACATCAGGCACTACCGGAAATCCTAAAGGGGTCATGCTGACCCATGATAACATTACATCCAATGTGCGTGATTCCATACCGGCCTTCACCTTTGCAGAAAAGGGGAGTAAGGCATTGAGCTTCTTACCGCTCAATCACATTTTTGAGCGCATGGTAACTTACGTATACATACACTCAGGTGTTGCGGTATACTATGCAGAGAACATGGATACAATAGGCCTGAACCTGAAGGAAGTAAAACCACTGGTGTTCACTACCGTGCCACGACTGCTGGAAAAGGTGTACGAACGCATCATGAACACTGCTATGGACCTGAAAGGTATCAAGCGGGTATTGTTCTTCTGGGCGCTGGACCTGGGAAAAAGATATGATAATGCAAAGCCCGGCAATCCGTGGTACCAGTTCCAGTTGTGGCTGGCCAATAAGATCATTTTCAGCAAATGGAGGGAAGCGCTGGGTGGTAATGTAAAGGCTATAGTTGTAGGGTCAGCCGCCTGCCAGGAAAGACTGACACGTATATTCTCCGCAGCAAATATTGTGATCATGGAAGGGTACGGACTCACCGAGACATCTCCTGTTGTGTCTGTGAACAGGTTTGAAAGCAAAGACCGCAGGGTAGGCTCAATAGGTACACTGATAGATAATGTACAGGTGAAAATAGCTGAGGACGGGGAAATGCTGATAAAGGGCCCTAACGTGGCTATTGGTTATTATAAGCATCCCGAGCTTACGGCAGCTGCTATGCAGGATGGTTGGTTCCATACTGGTGATATAGGCCAGTGGGTAGAGGGCCGTTTCCTGAAGATAACTGACAGGAAGAAAGAGATATTCAAAACGTCGGGTGGCAAATATGTAGCGCCGCAGGTGCTGGAAAACAAAATGAAGGAAAGCCCATTTATAGAGCAGATGATGGTGGTGGGCGCTGACAGGAAATTTGTGAGTGCACTGGTAGTGCCCAGCTTTATGCAGCTGAGAAAGTACATGCGCGACAACTACCCGAATATGAGCATAACTGACAATAACAGCGAGCTGATAAAAATGCCGGAAGTGACAGCGCAGATGCAAAAACAAATAGACAAATACAATGTGATGTTCAGCCACCCTGAGCAAATAAAGAAGATCGCTCTTTTACCTGAAGAATGGACCATAGATACCGGTGAGCTGACACCATCGCTAAAAGTGAAGAGGAAGGTAATAGAGCAGAAATTCTCAAAAGAAATAGAGCAGATATATGCCTCATAACAGCAAGTTTGCGATAATGCTGTTACATATAAAGTACTAATGTCAGTTGTAAAATTCTGACTATTATCTAATAGCAAATTACTTTGCTTAAAAATGATTTTCTTTTCTTAGTCACCGCGCTTTGCTTATAACTTTGCACACTACTCAGAGGATAATTCTTATCCTATTAAAGTGCATTCTATGTCGGTAAATACGGTTAAAGGACATGCAGGCGCAATACCTGTATCTCCATCTTTGGGAGAAATAGAACATGAAATATTTGAACAGAAAAATTACCCCGTAGGCAAGCGAGTCTTCTACCTGAGTATACAGGCTATTTTCAACGCGATACTGATAGGTATAGTAGCCAAATTACTGGTTGGCCTTATTAGCTTCATTACCAACATTTCATTTTATGGGAAATGGTCGTTTGAAGAAACATCCCCGGCTGGTAATCATCTGGGATTGTTTGTGATCATACTACCCGTGATCGGAGGGCTTATTGTAGGCGTAATGGCAAGATTTGGTTCTCCGGCCATAAGAGGTCACGGCATACCGGAAGCTATGGAGCAGATACTGCTGAATGAAAGCAAGATCAACCCGATCATCATTTTTCTAAAACCTATTTCAGCTGCAATATCCATAGGTACGGGTGGCCCATTTGGTGCCGAGGGGCCGATCATTTCAACAGGTGGTGCTTTTGGTTCACTGACGGGGCAATTACTGAAAGTAACGCCAAATGAAAGAAAGATAATACTTGCTGCCGGTGCATGCGCGGGTATGTCTGCCATATTCGGCACGCCATTATCTGCTGTGCTTTTAGCTATTGAGTTGTTGCTGTTCGAATTTTCTCCACGATCTATTATTCCTGTTTCATTAGCTTGCATCACCGGGGCGGCGATGCACTTTATTTTCTTTGGTACAGCACCGGCATTTGCTATGCCTGCAATACCTGAACCATCAAGTATTGCCATGGTCATGTATGTGCTATTGGGCGTTATCATTGGTGTTGCAGCATCTGTGGTCAGCAAAGCTGTTTATTTTGTAGAAGATATGTTCGAGCATATTCCTATGCACTGGATGTGGTGGCCGGCAATAGGTGCAGTGGTGGTAGGTGTTGTAGGTTACTTTGCACCATTAACATTGGGCGTAGGATATAGCAATATCCAGAACCTGCTTTCCGGGTCCTTGCCATTATATACTATCTGTACGCTTTGCTTTTTGAAATTCTTTTCGTGGTGCATCTCCTTAGGTAGTGGTACATCAGGCGGTACGCTAGCGCCATTGCTTACTATAGGTGGTGCATTAGGTAGCTTGCTTGGGATGGCTACGTTAAGGTTATTCCCGGGTTGTGAGATAAATATAATGACTTGTGCGCTTATAGGTATGGCCGCTATGTTTGCCGGTGCATCAAGAGCATTGCTTACATCCATTGTGTTTGCATTGGAATGCACCATGCAGCCTCATGGGCTTTTGCCACTTATGGGTGCATGCACGGCATCATACTTTATATCATTTTTCCTGATGAAGGGTAGTATAATGACAGAAAAAATTGAGCGCAGGGGTGTCTCAACACCTACTGCCTTTGAACCTGATGTATTGCAGCAGGTATTAGTAAAAGAAGTGCTGAATGAAGAATCTACTGTGCTGAACAAAGAGAATACTATAAAGGAAGCCCGTGAATGGATAAAGGAGAATGGTATAAATGAAGGACAGGCTACTGCTTTTGTATTAGTAGATAATGAGGGTGGACTGTCTGGTACTATACAGCGCAAGCAGGTTTTTGGCAAGCAATATGCGGATAATACGTTGCTGACAGAAGTGATCACTGATATAGGCCCGTATGTATATGAGGAGAGCAGGCTTAGCCTTGCAGTAGACCTTATGACGAAGTATGAGCTGGATATGCTACCGGTAATTGCACAGGGTAATAATAAGCCTGTGATCGGTGTATTGTCGCACAAAGAAATACTGAGTGCATACAGTAAAAGGAGGCATGAAGGTGAAAACTATCAGCGTGCTATATCGCTAAAGCGCAGAGGGATTAAAGTAATTTTGAAAGGAAAGCAGTTGTTTAACCGGAACTAAAAAAACGATATGCCATTTATATACCACGATCCTGCGACTGTTACAAACCCGAAAACGGTAATAAATAATATAACGATCTTGTATGATGGCGGTGCAGAAGGATTTTCGCTGGCTATGCTTACGTGCGAAGGATTAGCGCATGTTGGTGTCAGGTGGAATGTAGCTATAAAAGAACAGGTTGACGATGCAAAGGCATCAGGCAAAGTAATTTGTGATGGATCGCCATCGTTAAAAGGAATGCCATCATGGTTCATACTGCCCAGGGAGCTTTTTAACCCAGAACTATTTGATAAGGACAGCAGTCAATTTATGGATATGGTAGCTAATTGGCGTTAGTTTTTACAGGAGTGCGTACATGTTCCGGACGGATGCCCATACCAATAAACCTGCCAAGAAATGTTCGTAATAGCGGCAAGTATTGCAGTAGTCTGATAAATAATGGTGCCTTCACCTCTTTATCCGGGTGCAGCAGCACCGGTGATATTATCATATTCTGCAGGATCACCTGCATTTTCTGCACCAGACGGGAGGGTAGTGCGCGCCTGTCCTGCACTTTTTTAAGATCGGTAAGTGTGAGCGTTTTGTTGCCGAGTGGTTCATAAAGGATGTTTGCAGCTGCTACGGCATCCTGCAATGCAAGATTAATACCCACCCCTCCCAATGGCGACATGGTATGCGCAGCATCGCCGATGCATAGAAAGCCGTCGAGGTACCATTGGGCTAAATGGCTTACCGACACGCTTAATAATTTTACATCACTCCAGTCTTCTAACTCATCCAGTCTTGTTGCCGCGAAAGGTATTACCTTCCTCAGTCGCTCTTTAAAGGCTGCAAGGCCCTCTTTCTTTATACGGTCAAAGTCGCCTTTTTTTATCAGGAAACCACTCTGGTAATATTCTTTCCTTGTGATAGCTATAAAAATGTTGTTCTGCACCAGGTTTAACAAAGGTTGTTCGGGATCGCCTTCTTTGCGCGATACCCTGAACCATAAAACATCCATTGGCGCACTTGTTTCTATAGGTGTAAAGCCTGCGCTCCGGGTAACAATTGAGCCTCTTCCGTCTGCCGCAACCAGCAGGCGGGTATTGATCGTCAGTTTTCCTTCGGGAGTATTTACACTTACCCCGGTCACTTTGCTGCCGTTTTTTATCACGCCTGTAGCTTCTGCATGGAGCATCAATTGAAAGGTGGAATATTTTTTCGCCTCTTTCAATAGAAAATCAAGAAAATCCCATTGAGGCATAAATCCTATTACCTTATGCACTACAGGTAAGCGGGCGAAATTTGCTATACAGTATTGTTTACCGCTGAAAGTTCCTTTTACCTCTGTCTGCTCATCATGAGGGATCAATAAAAAATCATCTAATAATCCCAGTTCGTCCATTATAGTGAACGTGGATGGGTGAATAGTGTCGCCACGGAAGTCGCGAAAGAAGTCGCCATGTTTCTCTAACACAATTACTTGTATCCCTGCCCGTGCTAAAAGCAGGCCCATCATCATGCCTGCAGGGCCACCGCCGGCAATGCAACAGGTGGTGTTCAGTTCTTTATTCATAAGACCGGTACGTTATGCAGGAAGATAGATATCAAAAACCGCGCCCTTATCCAATTCGCTTGTGGCGGTAATAAGTCCATTATGGTTTTCCACTATTTTCTTTACAATAGCAAGCCCTATGCCTGTTCCCTGGTATTCACTCACAGAGTGCAATCTCTGGAATATCTCAAATATCCGCTCATTATATTCAGGCTCAAAGCCAATACCATTATCGGCAATGGTAATATGGCAATAGTTCTTTTTGTCTGAAAGCCTTGGCTGGTGCAATGCGCTCCCTGTTGCCACCTCAGCACTTATAGTAATGACCGGATCTCTATCGGGGCTGGAAAACTTCAATGCGTTGCTGACCATGTTCTGCATCAGCTGGCGAAACTGGAAAGGAATGATATTCGCTTCACATAGTTTGTCCGCTTTAATAGTAGCATGTTTCGTTTGCAGTACATCTTTAAAATCGTCCTTCACTTCCTTCACTACCTGGTTCAGGTCGGTAGTTTCAAATATACGTTCAGCACTGTTAGTGCGTGAGTAGGCAAGGAGATCCTCTATCAGTGTTTGCATACGCTTTGCAGCATTCTGCATCCTGCTGAAATAGTCTTTGCCCGTATCAGAGAGATTATGGTGTTCTTTTTCCAGTATGCGGTCAGAGAAGGTTTGTATTTTTCTAAGTGGCTCCTGCAGATCATGACTGGATACATAAGCAAACGATTTAAGCTCATCGTTCATTTTCTCCAGTTCTATATTCTTATAGCCAAGCTCTTTAGTGCGCTCCTGTACCTGCCTGCTTAGCTCTTCTTCAAACAGTTTTTGTTTGGTAATGTCTGATGTTACCCCTATTATATTGATCACGTTATCATGGTCGTCATAAAGGGGTATTCCAGCTGCATGGATCCAATGTATAGATCCATCCGGCCACTTTATCCTGTATTCTGCATCGTACACCTTTTTATTGGCCAGTGCATCCTTCATGATAGCCTGCCGTTGTTCCCTGTCTTCCGGTATAACCATTTCCAGCAGTTCCGGGTAAGTGACCTCGCTATCATCTGCTCTGCCAAAATTTTGTTTGCATTGCTGGGTGCAGTGTACAGTGCCTGTTGGGACATGGAGTTCGTATGAGCCAAGGTTACCTGCTTCCAGGGCCAGCTGCAACCGCTGTGTGGTTTTAGACAGCTCTTCTACGGCCTCTTCCATTTTTTGTTTGGCAATATTGAGGTCTGTAACATCGGCTGCGGTATTCATAATACCGTATACATGCCCGAACGAATCGAATAGCGGAGTAAAACTGTAATTGAAATAGAATGGTTTTTCCGTTCCGTTTACGCCCAGGACAAACCGTTGATTTTGCGCATGAAATGAATTGCCTGTAGCATATACCTCGTTCAACTGATCGAATACCTTCTGGTTCTCCGGCTCGGGTAGTATATCTGAATAAAGTTTTCCAATGACATTATTCCCTTTCCCCCAGATATCCAGTATTGCCTGGTTGGCTAGTTCTATACGTAATTCTTTACCTGTATACACTGCTATTGGAAGTGGAGCACTTTCCACTAAAAGCCTTACTTGTTGTTCACTTTCCTCGATCTTATGGCGCGACAATACCTGTTCTGTAACTTCTATACCTGCAATAAATATTCCATCTACTTTGCCATTAAGATCATACAGTGGGTCGTAAGTGAAATTGACATAGATCTTTGCCGGCGCCCCATTTCGTATAATGCTCACTGGTAGTTCTGCGGCAGAGAAAGGCTTACCTGTAGTATATACATCGTCCAATAGGTCTTTTATTCCCTGTCGCTGCAATTCGGGCATAGCGTCCATTATGGGCTTACCCATTACTTCTTCCGATGTGCGCCCCCATAACTCCAGCGCCTTTTCATTCACAGTCTCTATAGTATAATCAGGGCCTCTGAATATCGCAATAGACACGGGAGCCTGGTGAATAATGAGCCTTATATTGCGCTCGCTCTCTTCAATTTTCTTTCTCGCTATTGTATCCTTTGTTATATCCTGCAGTGTACCGTTAAACCTGTACGCTTCGTTCTTATCATTAAAAGAAGCTTTCCCTTTAGCATGCACAATTACTTCCTTTTCGCTGCCCGGGGTTACTATTGTATATACAATATCAAATTTCCGGCCGGATGAATAGTCTAATGCTGCGGCAATGGCATCGGTTACTCTTTGTCTGTCTTGTTCTGCTATCATGTCGACTGCCACCTGTAGGTCGGTTTCTGTGGTGCCGGGTAAGCCAAACCATTCTTTCAGGCGTTCATTTGCTGAAATTTTTTTTGTAATGGGGTCATAATCGAATGTCCCTAATTCAGCAGCGTCTATTGCAAATTCCAATTGATCATTTGCTTCCTCGAGTTTTTGACGGTTGCGCATTTTTTCTGTTACGTCCATTGCTGTTGCCAGCACGCCCGTTACTTTTCCGTCATTGTCTTTCAATGGTTTGTAATGGAGGTCAGTGTAATTAAGTACACGTTTTCCATCTTTCACCCTGTATATCACTGCCTCTTCATCGGTGTAAGATTCACCTGAAATGAAAACATTTTTGATCAGCTCGGGAAACGGCTGGTCTTTTATTTCCGGTACTGCCTCTACCAGTGGTTTCCCCACTACGGACCTGTCTTTGCACCAAAGGTCCAGCGCAACATCATTGGCCATTGACAATATCAATTCTCCGTGTTGTAAAGTATATAGTGCTGTTGGTACAGGCGCTTCATTCACCACACTGCTTAGCCGTTGCTCAGAGATACGCAATTGTTCCAGTGTGAGCACTTTCTGTGTTGTTTCTGTGCATGTTACAAACACGCCGGCGGGTTTACCAGTTTCCCCAATTATAGGGCTATAGCTAAAGGTCCAGTAGACATCTTCCAGTTGACCGTTGCGGTATATAGGTAATAACTGGTCCTCGCTCCATGTTGCCGGTCCACCTGCCATTACCTGGTCTATCAGTGGTTTTATATCTCCCCATATCTCCGGCCATATTTTTTCTGCAGGCTGTCCCAGCGCATAGGGGTGTTTGCCATTATCACCAAGGCTGGGACGGTAAGCGTCATTATAAAAGCAGGTAAGATCTTTGCCCCAGAAAAGGAACATGGGAAACCGGGAATTAAGAATGATTCCCAGCGTGGTCTTCAGGCTTTGCGGCCATTGGTCCGGAGCGCCCAGAGCTGTTTGGTCCCAGTCGTAATTACGGGTCAGTTCGCCCATTTCACCACCGCCTGCCAGGAATTGAATGTTTTTTTCAGATACGCTTACGCTCATTTATTACCTCTTGTTGAAACGAATTTAGCTTATTTTATGTACTAAAGAACTATTACAGGCAATTAGTATTTGGCACGATTTTGTTGTAAAAAATCTCACTATAGCTAAACTTATATACATAGCGGACATTAAAAAGGTCCTGCATACGCAGGACCTTTTTAAATTATACAACAACACTTAGTAAGCCCGTGCAAACAATACTCTTTGTCCCGATGGCCTGCCGCTATGTATACACTTACCTTCTTCCATTTTATTGTTCAGCGGTATGCAGCGTATAGTAGCTTTGGTCAGCTCTTTTATCTTTTCTTCAGTTTCGCTCGTGCCGTCCCAATGCGCTGATACGAAGCCCGCTTTCTCATCAAGCACCTTCACAAATTCATCCCAGCTGTTCACTTCCGTAGTATTATCTGTACGGAACTTCAGCGCGGTCTGGAACATGTTGGCCTGTATATCAGTTAGTAGCTGCGGCATCTTTTCTGCTATGCCTTCAAGAGGGTAGTTGGCCTTCTCTTTGGTATCACGGCGTGCTACTTCCACTATGCCATTCTCTATATCCCTTGCGCCAAGGGTGATGCGGACAGGCACTCCCTTAAGTTCGTACTCTGCAAACTTAAAGCCCGGGCGTGTGTTGTCGTCATTGTCATACTTCACACGTACATCATGCTTTTTCAGGATGGAGATCATCTCCTGTGCTATGTTGTCTATTTTAGTTCTTGTCTCAGGGTCCTTGTTATAGATAGGTATAATGACAACCTGCAGTGGTGCCAGTTTTGGTGGTAGCACAAGGCCCTCATCGTCACTATGTGCCATTACCAGTGCACCTATAAGACGTGTGGAAACACCCCATGATGTAGCCCAAACAAAGTCAAGGTTATTTTCCTTATCCCTGAATGTAACATCGAATGCTTTGGCGAAATTCTGTCCCAGGAAGTGGGAAGTACCTGCCTGCAGTGCTTTGCCGTCCTGCATCAGCGCTTCTATACAATAAGTATCTTCTGCACCGGCAAAACGTTCATTAGCAGATTTTACACCACGTACCACAGGCATAGCCATAAATTCTTCTGCGAAAGTGGCATATACTTCCAGCATTTTCTTTGTTTCCTCTATTGCTTCTTCCTTGGTAGCGTGTGCAGTATGCCCTTCCTGCCACAGAAACTCTGTAGTGCGCAGGAACAGGCGGGTACGCATCTCCCAGCGTACAACGTTTGCCCATTGATTGATGAGCAGCGGCAGGTCGCGGTAAGATTGTATCCAGTCCTTATAGGTATTCCAGATAATGGTCTCAGAGGTTGGCCTTACTATCAGCTCTTCTTCCAGCTTGGCATCAGGGTCTACTATTACGCCGCCACCATTAGGATCGTTTTTCAGGCGGTAGTGGGTCACTACGGCACATTCTTTGGCAAATCCTTCTACGTGGGCAGCTTCCTTGCTCAAAAAGCTCTTGGGGATGAATAGCGGGAAGTAGGCGTTCTGGTGGCCAGTCGCTTTAAATTGCTTATCCAGCTCATCACGCATATTTTCCCAAAGGGCAAAACCATGAGGCTTTATTACCATGCAGCCTTTCACTGCGGAATAGTCTGCAAGACCGCTTTTCAATACTATATCATTATACCACTGGGCATAATCATCTTTCCTATTTGTTAAAATTTTCGACATAACTAAACCTTACACGTTTTGGGGAGTCTACTCAATTGGTGAAGTGTGGCAAAAGTAGTAATTTCACTAGGGATTTTACGTAAAAAAACAATTCAATATGAAACGGTTTGTTTTAATCGGTCTGTTGCTCATCGGGATGTCGCCAGTTACTAATGCGCAGACGGATGATATTTATGCTACCGGATCAGATCAGCGTGGGGCACAGGGTGCAGATAGCGGCCGCCAGTACAGGCGGGAAAATCGTAATAACAGTAATTACGACAATAATGCGCCGGATAATTACCAGAGCTATAATGATCCTGACGATTATGTGGACTATGATGATGATTCATACAGCTCACGTATCAACAGGTTTGATAATGATTTTTATAACATGGGTTATTACAGCACATTCTATAACCCCTTTTGGTACAACCGTTACTGGTATGACCCGTACTGGGGATATAACCCTTGGAGCCCGGGCCTTAGCCTGAGTTTCGGCTACGGACCCTACTGGAGCGGTGGCTGGGGCTGGAATACATGGTGCGGTTATGGCGGCTTCGGCTGCTGGAATTACCCGATATATGCCGGTGGCTGGTACGGTCATTATAATGGCGGCTACTGGAACAGGTATTACAGTGGTTATGAAGGTGGCAGGTATGGCCGTGGCGGCAGGTATGCTTACGGACCAAGGCAAACAAGTATCGGCAACAGGATCAGCTCACATGGCAGCGGCTTTAAAACCACCGGCAACAACCAGATGGGATTGAGGACTGCGCCACTTGCTGCAGCAAGTCATAATGGTTACAGGAGTTCTGCGCCTTATGGTGGCGGCAGAGCTTATGGAAACAACAGAGGTGTATCACAAAATAATAATGGCGCGTCACAAAGAGGTGGCGGCCAGGCACAGCAAATGAGTAACCAGGCAGGCGCCCGTGGTGGCCGTGGTTTCTTTGGTGGTGGCAACCGCGCCCAGGGTAATGGCTCGGTGGCACGTAACTATGGCGGCGGTAATCGTGGTGGTAATGCCGGTGGCGGCGTAGCCCGCAGTTTCGGCGGTGGTAATGCAGGTGCCCGTAGTATGGGTGGTGGCGGCGCAGCTCGTAGCTTCGGCGGTGGCAACGCCGGTGGTGGTGCCCGTTCATTCGGTGGCGGTAATTCAGGTGGCGGTCGTTCATTTGGCGGCGGTGGTGGTGGTCATAGCTCAGGTGGCGGTGGCGGCTCACGTGGCGGCGGTGGTGGTGGTGGTTCGCATGGCGGTGGCGGACGTCGCTAATAAGTATCCCAGATCTTATTTCAGAGGCGTTGTTACTATGGTGATAACGCCTCTTTTTCTTAAAGCAGCCGGGTGATTTTTAAATGCGAATATTTCCCAGCTTATTTTAAACATTTACAACTATTTTTTGTCAAAAGCATAAATTCACCATCATGCGCTCTTTCAAACCTTTATTGTTGCCTGCTTTGTTACTTGGTTTTTTTGCTGCCTCAGCACAGGACGTTGCTTCTGCATACAATATAGCTAACAGCACAGTGCAGGGCTCTGCACGTTCTATGGGTTTTGGCAATGCCCTCGGGTCAGTAGGTGGCGACTTTAGCTCGGTTAGTGTCAATCCTGCAGGGCTGGGCATATACAGAACCTCAGAGCTTACGTTTACACCTTCATTAAGGATAAATGCTACTAACAGCCAGTACACAGGCAATACTACTCCTGATAATAATACCCGTTTCAATATCAATAGCTTTGGCCTGATATTTACGAATGCGCCCAGGGGCAAACGATATGATGAAAGGAACTGGAAAACAGTATCCTTTGCTTTAGGTATGAACAGGACAGCTGATTTTAATCGTAATTATAGCTATTCAGGCAAAAATGTAACCAGCTCAGGCTCACAGGTATTTGAGGCTGATGCCAATTATGACAAAGTAAGTGCGGGTAGTTCAGATGGTGGTACGCTTGGCTTTATGGGGTACCAATCTTACCTGCTCAATCTGGACGCAAATGGCAACTATTATTCAATAGTACACCCCAATTCCAGTGTGAATCAAATGCGCAGTGTGCAGGAGCGCGGTGGCGCAAGCGAATACACAATTTCATTAGGTGGTAACTATAAAGAAAGGCTGATGCTGGGTATGACTATTGGTATGCCTACATTTAATTATGTACGTGATATCAGCTATACAGAAACACTGGCAGGTGATAATAACGCACCTAATCCTTATGGATTTACTTCCTTAAAATACAGCCAGCATTCAGATATTACGGGTGATGGTATCAATGCCAAGATCGGCGCTATTTATAAGGTCAATGATATGTTTCGCATAGGTGCATCTTTCCATACTCCTACATACTATTCTATTACTGATCTGTATAACCCAATGCTTACTACCGTACACAATGATACTGTAGCAACTATTTCTGAAGATAACGGATATACTTTGGCCAGCAGGTTCAATTATACGCTTACCACACCATGGAAGAGTATACTGAGCGCTACAATGATCATTGATAAAGTAGGCTTTATTACTGCTGACTTTGAGTATGTGGGTTACAACTCCATGCGCTACCAGTACTCTGCTGATGCTTACGGCTATTCATTGCAGGCGGAGCAGGATGCCATGAACCAGGAGATCAAAAAAACGTATAAAGGCACGTCTAACTTCCGCCTGGGTGGTGAAGCCCGGCTGGCGAAATACTTTATGGCCCGTGCAGGTTTCGGCTATTATGGCAATGCGTACACTGCATACGGCCAGTCTACTGCCAATTCGTACTACAACACTGAGCGTATAGACCTGAGTGCAGGTGTCGGTTTCCGTTTCGATCATTTCTTTGCAGATCTCGGCTATGTACACAGTATGTACCAGGGTTATGAACAGCCATATAGCGTAGATTACGGAGGTATTACATCTGCGTCGGCGGCAGTAATACCCGGAGCTAAGATCAATTACGGTATCAACAACATAGCGCTAACATTAGGAGTGAAATTCTAAGTTCAGATCAGTCTTTGGTGTAATCTTTCTGAATTGAGTTCGTCATAGCTTTATAAATATTCTGCCATTCCGGGTGTTGCTCCAGCAGTGCTATTTGGGATTGTATGGTAGTAGTATCGTTGCGCACTGCCGGGCCGGTCTGTAGCGCGTGTGGCGAGCCATTTTTTATCCGGTCAAAGGTCTGTTCTATTATAGGTAGCAGCGTAGAGAAAGGCAGGTCGTTGTCTGCACACACCTGCTCGCATATAGCCATCAGGTGGGTAATGAAATTATTGCTCATTACAGCGGTAAGGTGTAGCCATCTCCGCTGATCATACCGGGCTTCAAACAACTCATCCGTTATGGCATGTGCCAGTGTGAGTATTACTCTTTTCGCCTTGTCGGTTGATGCTTCCCACGCACAGGGAATATTCCTGTGGGCCGGCAGGCTGTTCTTTAATATAGAGTACACAGGCCATAGTATGGCGCAGTCAGCAGCAGCATTTTGTATAGTATCTATTGTTACCGCACCGGCAGTGTGTACCAATATGGTCTGCTTGAAAGAAAGCTGTGCTGCCACTTCGCTGATAGCAGCATCTGATACTGCCAGGAAGCAAACATCTGCAGATCCGTCTTCTACCTCCGTTATAGCACCATATTTATCGCATAGCAGCGTTTCCGCAAAAGCCCCGGCCTTTTCAGTATCCCGGCTGTAAACCCCCATACATTTGTGACGGGCAGTAACAAGTCTTGTGCCTATAAATGAAGCAATATTTCCTGTTCCTATTATAGAGAATTTCATGCTTTTTTATTGTTTTGATTGGCTATATAGTATTCAGACATGACCTTATGGACCTTGTTCTTCAGCTCGGGCAGGTCTTTCATTGACAGCCCTGCTGTAGGTATGGGATCCAGGAAGTGAAAGCGTACAGGCATTGGCCATGCAAATAGCTTTTTATCATGAGGCAGTATCTTTCCTGTGTTAAATATTACGCCGGGCATTATTGGCGCCTGGCTCCTGATGGCAGTCACAAACGCGCCATCAAAGAAAGGTTGCATGGCTTCTGTTGACTTATTACGTGTGCCCTCCGGGTAAAGGCATAGATGTATACCCATGCTTAATGTTTGCCGCATTTGAGTGAAGCTTTCCTTACGGCTGCTTTCACTTTTCCTGTCCACCAGTATAGATCCGCATTTATAGATAATACCAAAGATCGGCACTTTCGATATTTCTATTTTAGCCAGTGTCTTATTTGGCCCCGGTATCCATGGAGAGGATACAGGAATGTCCATGAACGAATTATGATTGATCACCACTACGTACTGCTGTCCCTTCTTAAATTTCTCTTTACCCTTTCTTGATACCGGGCAGAATATTAGCGGCATGAATGCACCCATCCAGACTTTGAATACAGAATGCAGTGCGCGCGCCCTTTTTGGCTCAGGCAGCATAGATATGATCCATATAGGCACAAATACGATGAGCATAGTGATCATGAACACGATCAATAGATAGACAAGGTATATCCGCCCTAATATGTTTTTTATCATTGTCATGCGTTCAGGTCCCAGTCTATTTGTTTTTCGCCATGCTCCCGCAGCCATGCGTTGGCTTTACTAAAATGCCTGCACCCGAAGAACCCGGTATGAACAGAGAACGGTGATGGGTGTGGCGCCTTTAATATTTTATGCTTTGTTGCATCTATAAGTACTTCTTTATTCTGTGCAAATTTGCCCCAAAGCAGGAATACAGTATGATCTGTATTCGCAGATATGTGCTTAATGACCTCATCGGTAAAGGTATGCCAGCCTGCCTGGCTATGTGAGTTTGGGGTATTGGCTTCTACGGTAAGTGATGCATTGAGCAGCAGCACTCCTTGTTTCGCCCATTTTTCCAGGTTGCCGGTATTAGGTATTGGTATCTCCAGGTCTTCCTGTAGTTCTTTAAAAATATTCACAAGAGAGGGTGGGGGCTTTACTCCTTCAGGTACAGAGAAAGACAGGCCATGTGCCTGTCCCGGGCCATGGTATGGATCCTGTCCGAGTATCACAACTTTTACCTTATTGAATGGGGTAAACTCAAACGCATTAAATATCTCCTTGCCCGGCGGGTATATTGTTTTGCCTGCTTTCTTTTCTTCTTTCAGGAAATGAACAATATGTTCAAAATAAGGCTTGCTGAATTCTTCTTTAAGTTCTTGTTTCCAGCTGTCTTCTATGGCTACTTCCATTTTATTTGGAATTGAATTTGCAAATTAAAGATAATAATTAATGCAGTCGGAATTTTTAACGGGGCGAATTGACCTATTAATTAAAGTTGTAACTTTATGTGGTAAATAAGATAAGATGAGTGTATCTGCAATAAAAGAAGAAGCTATACGCCAATTCGCTTTGAAAGTAGAAGCAATGGACGATGAAGCGTCTTTAAAGATAGTCCTGGATTTTTTAAACGGTATAGGGAAAAAGGAAGAAAATAGTATGAATTTGTCCAGCCATTACGAAAGCATTAAAGTAAAGTATGCTTCAGTATTGGAAAAACTGGCGAAATGATATCAGAAGCAGACATACTATTACTACATGAATTCTCCATTATTGACTTTGGTGGTTCTGAGGGTTTACGTGATTCCAATCTTTTACTCTCTGCTGTTGGTCGACCCTTTCAAACATTTGACGGAAAGGAACTTTATCTTACACCTTTTGAAAAAGCAGCAGCGTTAGGTGAAAGTATTATTATTAATCATCCTTTTGTAGACGGAAATAAGCGAACAGCAATGTTGGCAATGTTTGCCTTATTGAAAGAATATAAAATAGAAATTGTAATCAAAGATACTGAACTGTATGACTTTATGATCGCAATGTCTAAAAATGAAAAGAGGTATTCAGATATTGTTGATTGGTTGAAAGATCATTGTGAATTTTAAAAAAAGCCAATACTAATAGAATCTTTCGCTTTACTTTATCATTACGTCAAGCACCTTATTCCCCTGCAGGTAGCCTTCCAGTTTATCTTCGGGTTTTACCTTACCTACGCCGGCCGGCGTGCCCGTATATATCAGGTCTCCTATGTGCATCGTAAAGAATTGAGAAACATAAGCTATCACACGGTCAACTGAAAATATCATGTGGCGGGTATGGCCGTCCTGCACTGTTTCACCGTTCAGTTTCAATTGGAATGCAAGATTGCTTACCTGTGTTTCTACAGTGATCGGTACAAAATCACCAATGGCCGCAGAACCATCAAAGGCTTTGGCGATCTCCCATGGCAGTCCTTTTTTCTGCTGGTCGCGCTGCATATCGCGTGCAGTGAAGTCGATACCCAGAGATACCTGGTCGTAATATTTGTGAGCAAATTTCTCTTGTATATGCTTGCCGTTCTTGCATATTTTCACCACCACCTCGCATTCATATTGAAGATCGTCTGTAAATTCAGGATAGTACAGTGGCTTTTCCGGTAACAGCAACGCCGTTTTAGGCTTCATGAATATGACAGGCACTGTAGGCACATCATTTTGTAATTCTTTGGCGTGATCTGCGTAATTTCGTCCTACACAAATTATTTTCATACAGCTTATAATATTTTAACCGGAATGGGTCGTGTAAAGTTAAAATTTCCTGACGATAATCCTGTTTTCACTACCACTATTTCTGTGCGTATTGGAGACATCAACTACGGCAATCATGTAGGCAATGATGCTATACTGTCTATAATACAGGAGTCACGAGTGCAAATGCTGCATCGGTATGGTTATAATGAGCTGGATATAGCCGGTTGTGCACTGATAATGGCCGATGTAATGATCTCCTATCGTGGAGAAGCATTTTATGGAGATAGCCTTATCGTAAAGATATATGTGGATGAGCTTACCCCTAAGTCGTTCGACCTGTTGTACCATATATCTGTGGTAAGAAATGGTATGGAAACTGATATTGCCCATGCAAAGACTGGGATGGCTTGCTTCGATTACAAAACACGAAAAATAATAAATATGAATGATGCCCTTAAAACGTTGTTGACTCCGGCACAATAGGCAGGTTACTTTTCTATTGCGGCTATCACTTCCGGACTGTCAGGTGTGGTCCTGGGGTCAAATATTGCGACAAGCTTGCCTTGCTCGTCAATAAGGTATTTTTGAAAGTTCCACCTTACTTTATTGTCCTCATACCCATTGTACTTTTTCTCTGTAAGCCAGTGGTATATGGGCGCCATTCGTCTTCCCTTTACAGATATTTTCTCAGCCATAGGAAAGCTGACCGCATAATTGCTCTGGCAGAATTTTGCGATCTTTTCATTAGAACCGGGCTCCTGGAACATAAAATCATTTGCGGGAAAGCCAACCACCACCAGTTTGTCCTTATATTTCACAGATAGCGTTGCAAGCTCTTTATACTGCGATGTAAAACCACACTTAGAAGCTGTATTAACGATGAGTATCTTCTTACCTTTAAAGTTAGAAAAGTCTATAATGCTTTTGTCTATCGCGGTTACCTTAAAATCATAGATGCTTTTAGGTACGGGTAGCTGTGGCGCGAAAAGAAAATTGAAAAATAATAACATACCTAAACCCATCCCCTCATTGATTAGAAAGCAAAGCTACTCTATTTATAATTGGCATTATAAAAGCCGGTATAAGGCGAAACGTTCTTGTCATTGAACATTTTCCTGTAGTCAGGTGCAGTTATTAAGTAAACCTGTATCTCGCCGGGTTTAAAGTCCTGCAGTGCAGGCGAAGCCAGCAGCCCCGTCATGTATATTTTAGCCTGCGCAGCATTAGGGAATTTCTTTATGACAAATACACCCAGGTCTATGTTATACAGGTCAAAGAGCATGTTCAGGTTCGCGGTAGTATCATTTTTTGAATTGAATTTTTTAATGCCTGCCTTTAATGCTGCTGTTCTCGAGTCTACACCTGGTGTTATAACAATGCAATACTGTTCACTATCCGGGTGATAAGTATACATAGATGGAATGTCAACAACCGGTGGCGGTGGAGGGGGCGGAACTTTTGGTCCTTCCTGTGCCGCTTCTTTGGTGCCTACTTTGCGCACAGCCGGTATAGTATCGTAATACCATGATGGTTTACCTCCGTTGCGCACCTGTTTAATATATTGTTTTACAGTTGTAGCCCACGGTGTCAATGTGTCCGTTGGGTTAGCTGAAATGAAACGGGTAATGACCGTATCTGCCTTATCAAAATCACCCGCACCTGCATATGCCATAGCCTCTGCTACCTGGAAACGCTTTTTGTACAATGGGTTGCCATCATATTGTTTTTTGCCAATGTCCACATGCATGAGGGCTTCAGTGTACTGGTGCTGCATGATCAGGTTGTAGGTCTCATCAAAGTATGGCCCTGCCAGCTGGTTAGAGTTACTGCTGTTGCTTTCACTTGTTTTTGGTTTCAGCTCATTTGCATATTGCGAATTAGGGAATTTCTCCAGTAACTCCTGTGCGTAGGCCTGTGCTTTGTCCAGTTTGTTTTGTTTTATGGCTATCTGGTACCGCAGGTATAGTTCTTCTTCTTTCTGGTTATGGTTCGGGAATCGGATATTCAGTGTATCCAACGTATTAATGGCCATACGGTAGTCCTGCAACTGGCGGAAATATCCTTTTGCCAGTAGTATATAAGCTCTTGTTTCCAGCTTCACAGAAAGCTCTTTTTGCTGCTGTGTATTAGGTATCCTTGCCAGCAACAGTGCTTCGGAAGGTAGCCCGTTGTCCTGAGCAGCATCGGTGTCTGCTGAGTCTGCATCATTATCATTGCCGTTGCCTGTATTATTGCCAAACATGCTCACAGCTGCTGCCCTGCGCCAGTTGTCGGTAAGCTTGCGGTTACCCCATTTGCGTTTAAATTCATCACTGCCTGCCTGTATCAGGGTCGCATTGCTAAAATACCAGTTACCGCCATCAGATCCGGCTTTGTCCTCTTCAGGCTCTGGTACCAGAGGTGCGGCACCTTTTGAATTTTCAGCATTGCTGATACTATCAGCAAGTTTCTTTTGCAGGTAACGCAGGTACTCCCGTGCTGCAGCCTGCTGCTCCTTTTTGCTGAGCAGTGAAAGAGCCATCAGGCTGTCCTGCTCATCGATCACCCTTGCAGGGCCCGATATTTCTTCCAGGCCCCTGCTTCTTTCTTTCGATGCAAGCACAGTTTTGTCCTTTGATGCAGCCGAAGAATATTTGCCCGCGCTGTCATATGCTCTCTTTGCACTTGCATAGTCAGATGATGCATAGTACACATCGCCCAGCGCTACAAAAGAAAGGGCTTTCTGCTTTTTAGTTGCCTTTGGTGTCGTTGTACTCTTGGTGAAGTAAGTGATCGCTTCATCTGTCTTGTTTGCTTTGGCTGCCAGTTGGCCCAGTACAAAATATACCTGGTCATAGTAGCTGACGTATTTGGCGTCATGCAGTATGTTCTTCAAAGGCTTCATGGCTTCGGCAACATCACCGCCGGCCATTAGTTTATTAAATGCTATGTATTTACGGGCATAGAAGTCCATTTCTATTTTAGGGAAGTAGCTTACTACCTTTTCAAAATTCTCAGCGGCATCTGTATAGTTGCCCAGGTTTTGCTGTATCTGTCCGTTCAGGAAAGCTGCTCTTAGTCTTAACCAGTTTGGCAGGCTGCTATTATCCGCTGCTATGGTTAGCTGTTCAGATGCTGCAGGCAGGTTATCCTCCATCAGGTAAGCAAATGCTTTTTCTATGGCCAGTCTTCCTACAAGGTCTTTCGGTACTTTTACACCGGACGTAAGTAGTGATAATACTGCTTCTGCATTCTCTGGCTGGTGTGCTTCCGTATAGGTGCGGGCCAGCCACAGTATAGCCTCATTATGTACTGATTTGTGCTTTAAAAATGCAAGCTTCGACTTCTTTTCATCTTCAATAATGGTTGGTGCGTCTTTTCCGTCTTTAGAACTGCTGCCTTTACT
>JAOQAP010000016.1 GCA_025963465.1 Flavipsychrobacter sp. | reverse complement strand
CTTTGCTTCAAATGTCCATTTGCTGCCATCCTTCACTATCTCAGCGTGAAGCATATTGGTAACAGACAGGCTTAATAATAGAAAAAGAACGCTTTTCAGAACTTTCGTCATGACTTGTTATTTAGTATTGAACTTACTTTATATCAAAAACAAAAATTTTATCCTTTGGTGGCAGGCACATCATATCATTACATACCTGGTAAGTATGGGTGCATTTTAGTTTGGTATTACCTGTTACGGTCACAGTTTGTATATAGTCAACAGTGCCTGAAAAATAGGTGACCTTACCGTCTATGCCTTCCATAGTTGTAACTGTAGGTGTGCCTTTTTCTGTTACCGGTCCGCTTAATGTTACTTTAGCATTCTTGTCAAATACAAATGAAGGTGCTATCTCCATCCCATCGCCACCCGGGTGCAGCGACCATATGTGCCATTTTGCTTTCAGGGTTAAATGAAAGATGAGCTCATATTGAGTGGCACTTTTTTTCTTTACTTCATATTTCCACGAAGCAGGATCTTCATTTTGTGCAAATGAAGATGCACCTGTAAGCAGCAGGGCTGTAAGAACAACAATGCATTTTAGTATTTTCATAAAGCCTGGTTTTTATACCTGTAACAATCAGACATGTGAATGTCCCTACAAGGTAAAGTAGAAAAAGGATTATTCCTTTTTCCAGTCCTTCTTTTAACTTTTGCTTTAGTAATCAGTTAGTTCATATTGGTAAACGCCTGCAATATGCGGCGGCCGTCAATATTGTTCAAACCATCTGAACATGCACGTTCCGGGTGTGGCATCATACCGTACACATTACGTCTTTCGTTGCAGATTCCTGCTATGTTATTTATAGCGCCATTCGGGTTTGAATTAATATGCACTTCACCGTTTTCATCACAATAGCGGAATACGATCTGCTTGTTGTCGTGCAGTTGTTTCAGGGTTGCGGCATCAGCATAGTACCTGCCTTCTCCATGAGCTACAGGTATCTTCAGTGCCTGTTCACCGGCAAACTGGCCTACAAGGTTGTTCTTGTTTTCGCTCTTTATGTACACGTTCTTACAGGTGAACTTCTGGTGGTCGTTCTGCAACAATGCGCCCGGCAACAGGCCTGCTTCGCACAGTATCTGGAATCCGTTACAAACACCCAGCACTTTGCCTCCGTTGTTCGCAAACTCTATCACTGATTCCATCATAGGGCTGAAACGAGCCACAGCACCACAGCGCAGGTAATCTCCGTAGGAGAAGCCACCCGGCAATACAATGCAATCATCTTTAGTGAACATACTCAGGTCCCGGTCTTTGTGCCAGAGCATAATGGTTTCCTGCTGCAGGTCGTCACGTAGTGCGTGCATCATGTCTCTGTCGCAATTAGATCCCGGGAAAACGATAATACCGAATTTCATTTTTGAAATAATTTTACTGTTAATGGCCATCGGAACGTCCGGTAGCGCTTGATTTTAAGTTATTTATGAGCCCTGAGGCAAAACACCAGGAATACCAGCGAAAAATAAAAGATAAAGTTACTAAACCGTTTATTCTTTTCAAGCAAAAGGGCATGAGTAATTACTATACTCAATGCCGGAATACTGATCAGCCACGCAGTTTTTATTTCTTTATCAGTAAATATAGCCACTACTACAGATATAATGAGATAAAATGATATAGCAGTCCAGTCGCGGCGCACGTATATATTGCTCATGGCTACATTTTGCTGCATAGCATAAATACCACTACCTAAAAGGATGAGCAGACCTGCAATAACAACAATTATATAAAAAGGAGATACTACATCAGAAGACAGGGAAATGCCAATATGCGGCCATTTTGCATACAGGTAGAAACTATCTAAAAGGAACAATACACAGGCTAAAAAGTAAGGAGGGGTAGCATAGCCCATCATGGCAACAGACCACTCACCAAGATTGAAAGAGCGGAACATGACCATACCTACCAGCAACAGGAAGAAATAGGCAAACATGGTGAACTGGAACATGGCCGCCATGCTCAGCAGGAAACTGGCATTGAATATCAGCTTACGGGGTTGGGAGGTCTGTGTAAAATCGAACATAATGTCTACTGCGCCTAATAAGAGCCAGTTGACAAGAAGGGTCTCATTAAAAGAATTGAAAGGAGGGTAGATAGATGTGAGCAGCAGGTAAACGAAAGCTGGTATGTAGGTGTACCTGGGGAATAGCTTGTGCCTTGTGGCTATACTTTTTAAATAGAGCGCCTGTATAAATATAATGACTATGGCCAGCATAGTATAGGCAAATGCACCCTGCCTGAAAATGAAATACAATGCCTTTATGATATAATTATACATAAAGTGCCCTTCTACGGGCACAGGCATAACGGGATGCAATAATACCTGGAACTTTACAAGTAGTGTAAATATAAATAATATAATGACTGTAAAAGGACTATTATTCCTGAATAAACTGAGCACGCCCGGAATTTTGCGCTAAAATACAACTTTAGCGAAGCAGATTTGTTTTTTATGAAAGCAAGGCACAATTAATATCCTTGAAGCTACCTGTTTTCCTCCACGAGGCAACCAATCGGGGTCGTCATTTCCCTCAGTTGCAAATGCATGAACCTCAGTTTTACCTTCCGGTGCTATGGTTGCTAGTTGTATGCGTGAATGATTAATATTAAAGTCGTTGAACAAAAAAGCAAGTGTACCGCCGGTGTTCAGTAATGCATAAGAAGAGAATACGCCGCCGTCTTCCTGGGAGTACTGCTCTTTGGGCACATAAGCTTCCCAATCACGGACACCATCTTTATTGTAAGAGAGCGCCATGATATCGTTGTAATGATACTCATGCACCAGCGTAGTGCTGTAAGGATTGTAATAAGAATAGTAGCCAAAGCCCGGAGTATAATTGTTCCGGGTAGTAACATAATGTACCTCTGATACCATTACAAAACCTCCATCATTTTTTACGATGAGCTGGCGTACCTCATAATTATCGAACGAATGGCTTTTGTGTTTTTTATTGGATGCCTGCATCATTTCTTCATCAAAAGGAATGAACTTTTTACTGGTATATGTTCCACCTGCAATATCATATGCTGCGTAAATGATGCCATCATAGCTTCCGTTCTTCTTATTGGAATAAAACCCACCGAAGTACACTTTGTTGTTGATGTTGTCGATCTTCATATAACCGCTTGCAGCATACTTTATATCCAGTGTCAGTTCCTTAGCTTCAAACTTATTGGCGCCGGGCTCCATGGTCATTATCCAATATTGGTCGGCATAATTCTGTGTGCCTACCGGGGTATATGCGGCCATATAGATAACGCCATCATTTGCAATGTTCACCTCGCCATGCTCTACTCTGTTGTCTGTTTTGTAGGTAGTGTGGCTGCGTTTGGTAATGGCCAGGTTGTCATCCAGCCATTTGCCGTCAAATTCTATTTCTGATCCCTTATCATTTGCCCTGTAGATAAGTATTGTTTTCTTGTTCTCAGATATGGC
>JAOQAP010000247.1 GCA_025963465.1 Flavipsychrobacter sp. | reverse complement strand
AATGCTGAGGACGCTGATTATGTTGAAAATGACTGGCGCACGAACAATGTAGAAGAACTGCATCGCTAAATTGATCATTATTTACTAAAACAGAACGCAATGAAAAAATTAACGATAGCTATGGCTTTGCTTCTATCAATTGGTATTATGTCTTGCGGGGAAAGTACTCCGAAAGACACTCCAGCAGAACATGGAGATACTGCAGTGATGCAGCCCAACCAGACAGACTCTGCGACCAATACAATAAGCACGGATACTACTAAAAAGTAACCGGTTTGTATCAAAGAAAGAGGCGCACCAATTATTGGTGCGTCTCTTTCTTTTTGGATCAGGGGATAATCATTCTTCCAGTTTTTTGATACACTTCTTCATGTCTATGCCTTTTAGCAATACACCGCTGAACAGGTCGCCTTTCTTTTCGATGCGTTTCATAATGTTCTTTATATTGAAATCAGAAGGGTGCAGGCCGGATTTTACTTCTTTCCATTCCAGCGGGGTAGATACGGTAGCTCCTGGCTTTGGGCGCAGGCTATAGGCACAGGAAAGCGTCTGGCCTTTGCGGTTCTGCAGATAGTCAATGTAAATATTGCTCTTCCCTCTTTTGCTGAGTGACCGCTCCAGGCTGGTAAAATCAGGTAGTTGTTCCTGGGTGAGTATGGCTATCATGTGGGCGAACTCTTTTCCCTGCTCGTAAGTGTATTTACCTCCCAGCGGAACATAAATGTGAATCCCTGTTGCTCCTGATGTTTTTGGAAATGATACAGCACCCGCTTTATCAAGTACCTGCTTAATTACTTTCGCTGTCTCTATTACCTGCTCAAAGGTGTTTTTCTCCGAAGGGTCAATATCCATTACCAGGTAGTCCGGCTTGTCCAGATGTTTCAACCGGGAATTCCATGGGTTCATTTCTATACAGCCGAGATTGGCCAGGTATAGCAGGGTAGGCTTGTCGTTGCAGATGATGTAGTTAATGTCTTTTTCCGCACTTTCAGAGTATAATGGTATAGACTTTAGCCATGATGGCCCTTTCAATCCGGCGTCTTTATGAAAGAAACCCTTGTCATTTATGCCATTCGGCATGCGTAACAATGATTCAGGCCTGTCTTTCATATATTTTATGATGTGTGGGTATATGGTTTCATAGTAGGCAACAACATCTCCTTTTGTATAACCCTCACCAGGGAAAAATATTTTATCGGGATGCGTGATCTCTACCTTCTTGCTACCCGTGCCTTTTGTTGTTTCCATTTTATCCGCTTTTTCAGTGTCTTCAATACTTGTATCCTCCTCACCGGTATCCTTCACTTCCTCATGTACCTCTTTCGCTGCCTTGTCAATACGCAATCCCATAAATACCGGATGACGTCTGTGGCCCTCATCGGTGATCTCTGAGTATTTCAGGTTGCATACCAATTCTGGTTTTACCCATGTTACAGGCGCATTAACCGGTACTTTTATGCCAAACGGATTTTTGTCTGTAACAAGCGGTTGCAGTTTTTGATACAGCTCTTTTAACGAAGCATTATTAAAGCCGGTGCCTGTGTGACCTATGTAGATAAGCTTACCTTTTTTGTATACACCCAATACCAAAGCGCCAAAGTGCTTCCTGCTGCCACGCGCTTCAGTGTAGCCGGCTATCACCGCTTCCTCCATTACAACGTTCTTTACTTTCAGCCAATCGTTGCTCCGGCTGTTCTCTGTATATACACTGTCGGCCCTTTTTGCGATCATGCCCTCCAGTCCCTGCTTCTTTACAGCGGCAAAAAAGTCTTTTCCCCGCTCCTGTATATGGTCGCAATACTTGATGAGGTCATTATCTTTGAAAACAGACCTTAGTATTTCTTTTCGTTCGGTCAGTGGTTTGTCTTCCAGCGATTTTCCGTTTAAAGACAGGCAGTCGAATACATAATAGCAGATAGGAATGGAATTGTCTTTGGCGTATTGCTGTAACAATTGGAAGCTGGGTTTTCCTTCACTGTCCAGCGCCACTATTTCCCCGTCCAGAACCGCTTCTTTTTTTATTTTTTGCAGTTCTTCATATACAGTAGGGTAGTCTTCTTTAAAGGAAAGCCCGTTTCGGGAATACAGGCGAAGGTCTTTTTTATTGATGTCGGCTATAGCGCGGTAGCCGTCCCATTTTATCTCATATAGCCAATCTGCATCGTCAAAGGCCCCGTCGTGGAGCTTTGCCAGCATTGGTTTTACGAAATGAGTGAATTTCTGATTGTGAATGCCTCTATGTTTTTGGGCATAGGTCTTTGGCTCAGGTTCTGCCTCCGGAGGCTGCTTCAGCAGTATCGGCTTTACTTTTTTTTTACCACTTTGTCTTTGTTGCGTTCTGCGGTATATTTCAGGGAGCTTTTTTTTGCGTAGTCTTCGCTGGTATATTCCTCATCAGTGGCATACTTGTCTCTGTGTTTTAGGAGCAGCCATGTCTTCTCGTCTTTCTTCATATTCACCAGTGCAAAATCACCTTTCAGGTGTTTACCCTTCATTCTGAATTTCATGTTGCCTGCATGCAAGGCCTTCGTGAATGCTGCAGGTGTTATTATTTCGCCATCTTCGTCTATCGGTTCATAGGTACCATGGTCCCATACATCTACATGGCCGGCACCATAATTGCCTTCCGGTATATCTCCTTCAAATGTGGCGTAGCTAATAGGGTGGTCTTCCACCATCATAGCCAGTCGTTTGTCTTTAGGATTAAGTGATGGCCCCTTCGGTACTGCCCAGCTTTTGAGTGTGCCATTCAGCTCCAGGCGGAAGTCGTAATGTAAATGGCTGGCATGGTGCCGCTGTACTACAAATGTAAGCTTGGCTCCGGCGGCCCCCTTTTTGCCCGAAGGCTCAGGGGTGTCGCCAAAGTTTCGTTTGCTATTATATTTAGCCAGGCTCATCAGGATGCTTTTTTCTTTGGGGTACCGAGGCTTGCTTTAAGCTGCGCCATCAGGTCTTTACTCTTGTTATGAACTATTTTGAACTTAGGCGTGGTGATCTTCTTTCCTTTCGCCTTCGCTTCTATTATCTTCATCAATTCCTCATCATAAGTATCTTTATACTTCGCCATGGAGAATTTTTTTGGCGTCAGCTGGTTGATGAGCGTTTGCGCCATTTTCAGCTCTGCCGCTTTTACGGTAATATCTTTAGGGATGTTCAGCTCCTCATAGTCCCGTATCTCTTCCGCAAAACGTATCTTGAGTAAAAGGATCACATCGCCCTGCGGTTTCAGCAGGCATAGATTTTCCTTATTTCTTAGTACATAAGCTCCCAGTGCCACTTTGCCGCTATGCTTTAATGCTTCTCTCAGTAAAACATATGCTTTTTCTCCGCCCTTGGTAGGTTCCAGGTAATATGGTGTTTCATAATAAGTAGTATCAATGCTTTCTTCTTTTACAAATTCATTGATATCTATCATCTTGCTTTTTTTCGGGCTTACTTTCTCAAAGTCTGTATCTGTAAGCACCACGTATTCATCATGGTATTTATAGCCTTTCACAATGTTTGCCCATGGCACTTCCTTACCACTATCCGCATTTATTCGGGCATAGCGGATATTGGCGTGCCCGTGCTTATCCAGCATATCCAGGTCCAGCCTGCTCTCCTGCGTGGCACTGAATAAGCGTACCGGTATATTTACCAGTCCGAAACCTATTGACCCCGTCCATATAGCGTGCATAACAGTGTTTTTTACCTGACAAGGAGGGTATAAAAAGCATGCCAGTCAGCAGTGGGCATAGCTCTGTTTTTCGCGGCTTGATGTTTGTTATAGAGCAGATTGTGAAAACAGGCACTATACATATCGGAACCTCGGGCTGGAGCTACAGGGACTGGAAAGGGGCGATATACCCTAAAGAGCTGAAAAGTACTGACTGGCTGACGAAGTATGCGGAGTGGTTTGATACTACGGAGATAAACAGCACCTTTTATCATATGCCCAGGGAGCAGACCGTAATTAACTGGGCGGCAAAAGTGCCTGACGGCTTTAAAATATGTCCCAAGATCAGCAAATATCTTACCCACACAAAAAGATTGAAAGAACCGGAAGAACCGTTACAGCGATTCTTTAATGCATTCGGACAGATAAAGAACAAGCTTGGCCCTGTGCTGGTACAACTACCGCCTTCTCTGAAATTTGATATTGAGGTTGCAACACACTTCTTTGAACTGCTGAAGCGAGAATACAAACAATATCATTTTGTGCTGGAGGTGCGACATGCCACGTGGCTGGAGCAAGAAGCTGTTGATCTCTTGCATCATTATAAAATAGGTACAGTGATCTCGCAATCAGGTGTGGGATTTCCCTATACCGAAGAAATTACTTCCCATATTGTGTATATGCGATTTCACGGTCCTGCGAAGCTGTATGATTCTTCTTATAGCGATGAGCAATTGCAGGAATATGCGGACAAGTTTAAGAAATGGATAAAAGAAGGTAAAGAAGTTTGGGTGTTTTTCAATAACACCATGCGTGGCCATGGATTTTATAATGCACGGACATTACAGGAAATGATGAAATAAGTAAACACTTAAAAACTAGACTATGCCGGAAGGACCATCGATCGTTATATTAAAAGAACAAGTACAGCTTTTTAAAGGCAAAAAAGTGCTGAATGCCGGGGGTAACAACAAGGCAATAGATAAGGACAGGCTCATAGGCCATACAGTTGTTGACTTTAAAAGCTTTGGCAAGCAGTTCCTTATTTGTTTCAAGACATTCACAGTACGTATACACCTGCTTATGTTTGGCACTTACCGCATTAATGAGGAGAAAGATGCGAAGCCACGGTTAAGTATGACCTTTAAGAATGGTACGCTTAACTTTTACACATGTTCTGTGAAAGTTATTGAAGAACCGCTAGATGAAGTGTTTGACTGGAGCGGTGATATTATGGCTGATGAGTGGGATGCAAAGAAAGCACTGAAGAAATTGCAGGCAAAACCAGACACACTTATATGTGATGCCTTACTGGACCAGGATATATTTGCAGGGCTTGGTAATATTATTAAGAATGAAGTATTGTTTCGCGTGCGTATTCATCCCGAAAGCAGGGTAGGGGCTATACCTGTGAAAGAATTGAAGTTGCTCATAAAAGAAGTAAGACATTATGCTTTCCAGTTCCTGGAGTGGAAAAAGGAATACAAGCTGAAAGAACACTGGCTGGCACACACTAAGAAGATATGTCCACGCGATAATGTGCCGTTTCATAAAGCTCACCTTGGTAAAACACACCGGCGTACTTTTTATTGTGACCTATGCCAGGAGCTGTATGCCTGAGTTTTTTTTTGTGAATCAAATTTTGCCTAAATTTATATATACAATACATAGCCTTATGAAACCTATATCTTTATTAGCACTCCTGTTTGCGTTGGTGCTCACATCGTGTTCAAAAAAGAATACTAATACAAATCCCGCAGCGCCTGATTACTTTATTTACGGCTATACCGGCGCTTTTGTGGATATTAATACACGTACTACTTACAGTAAAATAAGTAACGGTGAATTCAGGAAGGATACATCTCAGTTACATTATGCCGTACCGGAGGATATAAGCAAGTTCAACTTTAATGTGTTGCTGCCGTCTTCAGCATATGAACAGGTTAAAGATCTGCCGTATTCCATCCCGGTAGAGTTGTATAGCATGAATAATATGTCGATCGGTGTGATGATGCCTGATGCAGGATATAAAGATGTAAGAGTAAAACAGAACGGTACATCATATCGTTGGAAGTTTGAAGCAAACCAGGATGCCAGCAGCCCTGCTATAAAAACATTTGTCAACAGGTTGCAATAGGGATTTTACTGGCTACACTGTTGGCCGTTTATGTTTCCATCTTCTGTGCGACCACAGCCATGTTTCCGGTTGCGACAGTATGTCCTGTTCCAGCCTGCAGGTGTGCAGTTCTGATATTTCTCCTTCCACAGTTTTCGATGGGTCAGCAACAAGTATCTCAGCAAACATTTCGTAGTAGCCTCTTTTTACCCTCTTTATTGAAGCATACACTACAGGGTAGTTCAGCTTTTTAGAAATGACCTCTGTTCCTTTATATACAGGTGTATCCTGGTTGAGGAATGTGGTCCAGTAAGCGCCATTAGGTTGCGGGGTCTGGTCTGCTATAAATGCTGTGATCGTGAGCTCGTCCCTGTGCGCAAGTATTTCCTTGTAGGCAGTTTTCATCGGTATCAGTCTTGTGCCCGTGCGGGTGCGGATATGGTACATGAGCCGGTCAAAATACTTATTAGCTACCGGGTGATACAATACATACATCTGGTGCTGAAGCAACAGGCTGCAGGGGTGGCCCGACCATTCCCAGTTACCAAAATGTCCTATCACCAGGATCACGCTTTTATTTTCTTTGGCCAGCTGTTCAAACAGGGCAAATGATTTGGGATCGAATTTGCAATGGTTGATGATCTCTTTTTTGCTGATGGTCAGTGTCTTTAATGTTTCCAGCATCAGGTCGCAGAGATAGTGGAAAAAATCTTTACAAAGCCTGTTGAGTTCTTTTTGTGTTTTGTCCGGAAATGCGTTGCGCATATTTTGCATCACTACATTCTTCCTGTAACCTGTAACGTAATAAACAATGAAGTACACAAAGTCGGAAAAGAGATAGAGTACCGGGAACGGCAGCAGTGATATAAGATAGATAAGAGGTAGCAACAAATAATATACCAGTGCCTTCAAAGGAAATTGATTTAGGCAAAAATATATAATTATTGCGCAACCTGAAGATAATCACTTATCAGATGCCAAAAGCTACCTGTATACCGCCCCAAACAGACATCCGGGATGTTGTGAATTCATTGCTACGAACTGACTGGAAATACTCCAGGTACAATCTTTGGTAATTGACTACAAAGCCAAAACGGTTCTCAAATAAAACCCTTTTTAGGTCAGTATTAGCTATTACATAAGGACTATTCTTATTGAAAAGCCCGCCCTGCAGGGTAGCATCATATGCCATCATTTGAAACATAGGATGTTCATAGGCATACATACGGAAGTGTTTTTTTACAGACTCTTTTGGCGCAGTTACTCCGTAAGGTGAGTCGAAATATCCGATCATCATGGTTAATCCAAGGGCTGCTTTATCATTTACTGTTCCTATTCTTGCTACGGCATCGCCACTCAAAGAAAAAATATTACGGTAAGCAAGTAATTGTTTCTGATAGTCTACCTGGTAATTGAGCAGCAGGTCGTTCTGAACCTGGTTGTCCCAACCGTGGGGTGTAGCATTATGGGTATTCTTATGAATATAGGTCTGCATTTCTTTACCTCCTGCTCCGGGGCCTATAATACCCACGCTAAGCGTAGTTGTAAATCTTTGCTTTCTTGTAGTATCAATAGCTATAACGAAAGACTTTAGTGAGACATCAGCGGCGAACGGCCTGTCGTTATACAAGATGGCATCGCTGCCTATACTTGTAGGGGTATACCCATTATGCTCTACCGCTAAGCCATATTTCAATTTATTGAATTTTGGATGTACCAGTGCCTTGCTCAAAGGAAAATTTTTCATCCATTGGTCTACCAGCTCAAAGCTAAATCCTTGGGTATAGTACTGATCTGTGGCAGCGAAGTAGTCGTTCTCATAATTGATCCTGAAATAATTATCTGTATTCAGATTTTTAAATGACAATGTATTATCTATTTCCTGTGCATACCCTGCAAAAGAGGTGGAAAGACATGCTGCGCCGAGTATTATGTTTCTTAGTTTCATACTATCAACTCTATTTACGAAAAGTATGCCGTTAGGGTTTGTTTTTGCCTGCTTATGCTAGCTGCCATTAACCTATATATAACAGTATTATTTTTTCTTAATTTTTATTTTACTTATTAGGAAAATCATTATGGTTTATGCATATTTGTATACCAATATAAATAGTATGGCCTCTTACCTGATTGCTGACAGTGGATCTACGAAAACGGACTGGTGCCTTTTAAGAAAAGGCAAGAAACCGTTGCGTTTCAGCACACAAGGTATCAATCCTTATCTGCAGGGTAAAGAAGCAATTGCTGAAATGCTGAAAAACGAATTGCCTTGGGATAATGCGAAGTATAAGGCAGATGTGATGTATTACTTCGGAGCAGGAGCGGCAAATCCCGAAAAGCAGGAATTTCTTTGCGATATATTGAAGACGCATTTCAAAATAAAAAAAACTGAAGTAAAGGGCGATATGGTGGCCGCAGCAAAAGCGCTTTGTGGTGACCATAGCGGTATAGTATGTATTCTCGGTACAGGTAGTGCCAGTTGCTATTATAACGGAAAAAAAGTAATAGAGCAACGTCCCTCCCTTGGTTATATAGCTGGTGATGAAGGGGGTGGTAACTACATTGGTAAGCGTATTCTGCAATACTATGCTTATGGTACTTTCGATTCTGAATTGAAAATGGTTTTCGAGATGAAATTCGGCACGGATATCAGGCAGATCATCAACAAACTATATCATGAGCCAAACCCGAACAGGTACCTTGCATCATTCGTGACCCTGCTGAAAGAGAACAGGGGACACTACATGGTGGAGAATATAATAGAAGATTGCCTGAATGACTTTTTCCATACCAGTATACTGAAACACCGCAATAGCTGGAAATTGCCTTTGTATTTTTCAGGGTCGGTAGCCTATGAATTCCGGGATGTGCTGCAAAACCTTGCTGACCAGTATGAACTGGAAATAGGCAAAGTAGAAAAAAGCCCGATGGAAGGGTTGATAAAATACTACAAGAGCAAGCTTAGCTTAGCTGCTTTATTCCTCATTGATATACACGAGTTTCACACGTTGCGATATGCTGGTCATGATCTCGTACGAGATAGTGCCTGTCCATTTTGCCAGCTCCGTAACCGGTAACTGCGGGCCAAATATTATTGCATCATCGCCTTCTTTAGCTTCCGGTATATCGGTAATGTCTACCATGCACATATCCATACATATAGAGCCCATTGTTTTAGCAGGCTTGCCATGTATCAGCACATGAGCTTTGCTGTGGCCCAGCGCTCTTGGGTAACCATCGGCATAGCCTATACTTATAGTGGCTATGCGCATAGGTGTATACGCCATCGTATCATGGCCATAGCCTATGCTGTCGCCGGCGGGTATCTCTCTTATCTGCGCTATACTGGTCTTTAGTGTGCTTATCTGTCGCAGCTTATTTTGTATAGCAGGGGTGCTGTCTACACCATACAAGCCTATGCCCAGGCGCACCATATCATACTGCAGCTCCTTGTGCCGAACGATGCCCGCTGAATTGCACAGGTGGCGCATAGGGCGATAGGGAAGTCCCCTCATTATCTGTTCGCTCATAGACTCGAACAAACGGCCCTGCTGTGCCGTAAATGCGTCCTGCTCTGCATGATTACTGGCGGCCAGGTGGCTGAATATACTGGCTATGTGCAATGCAGGTGAAGCGTTGATCAGCGCTGCCAGTTCATCGATATCTTCAGGATTAAAACCCAAACGGTGCATGCCTGTATCCAGCTTTATGTGAACTGGGTAGTTTTGCACCTGTAGTGTCTGGGCTATACTGAGGAACGCATGTACTGATCTGAAATTATATAACTCAGGTTCCAGCTTCCATGCTATCATACGGTCGAAAGAACCAACATCAGGGCTCATGACCATTATGGGCATTTTTATGCCTGCTTTTCTCAGCCCTATGCCTTCGTCGGTATAGGCTACGGTCAGGTAGTCTACGCCTGCATACTGCAGCAGGTTGGCTATCTCGTAGCTGCCGCTGCCATAGGAGAACGCTTTTACCATGGCCATCGTCTTTACTCCCGGCGACACTACTGAACGGAATACATTCAGGTTGTGCGTAAGCGCAGACAGGTCTATGGACATTACCGTCTGGTGTACCTGCTGTTCCAGTAACAAGCCTATCTTTTCAAAGGCAAACACACGCGCGCCTTTCAGTAGTATAGCTTCCTTGTCGAAGGTCAGCAGGTGAAAGTTCTTTAAAAGATCTTCTGTGGACTTAAAGAAGATACTCCGTAGCTTTTTATATTTCCTGAACGATGCCTTATTCTTATACAGCGCAGGGCCAATACCTATGAAACGCTGTATGTTCCTTCGTGCCACAGATGCGGCAACCTCCTCATACAGGTCCAGGTCCCGCTTGCCTATTTGCAGCATATCAGACATGATGACCGTATGGTGCATGTGCTGTTTCTGCTGGTCCAGGTAGTTGAGGGCTAGTTGCAGGGAGGTGAGGTCTGAATTATAAGAGTCATTAATGACCGTGCAGTCGTTAATGCCGTGCTTTAGTTCCAGCCGCATAGATACCTGCTGCAGCTGTGCCATTTGTGTCTTTATATCCTTATTGCTCACATTGAGCAGCAGCATTACACACCAGCAATGTATGGCATTCTCTATGGACGCATCATCATTCATAGGTATGGTGATGCCCGTTTCTTTGCCTTTGTAGGATGCGGAAATCGTCGTTTTCGTCCCGGTCTTGCTGATATTGGTAATGCGCAGGTCTGCATCCTGTTTCTGCGACCAGGTAAACAACTGCAGCGACTCTTCAGACCTGCCGCCCTTTACATGGTGCATATAGTGAACGATACATTCGTTCAGCTCGGCATGGTCATGACAGTATACCAGGTGTTTGGCATGGCGGAAGAGTATGAGCTTCTCATTGATCTTTTGGCGGGAGTTCAGAAAGCCTTCGCTATGTGCTTCGCCTATATTGGTAAATACGCCAATGGTAGGGTGTATCACTTTTTCAGACCGTTCCATTTCCCCGGGCTGAGATATGCCGGCTTCAAAGATGGCCAGGTCCTGATCTTCTTTCATCAGCCAGACAGAGAGTGGCACACCCACCTGTGAGTTGTAGCTT
>JAOQAP010000240.1 GCA_025963465.1 Flavipsychrobacter sp. | reverse complement strand
TCTATTTTATATATATGATGTTAATTCTACAACTAAATTAAAAGATAGTATAATAATAATAGACGAACCCGAAATCCATTTACACCCATCTGCTCAAATTGAGCTAATCAATAAGTTAATTAATATTGTAAAAGACAAAGGGCAACTTTGGCTAGCTACCCATTCGATAAATATATTATCCCATTTGGACTATGAAAGTATTTTACTTGTAAGTAATAACACAGTATATCCTCCATCAAGAAAAAATCCAAGCAAAGTTTTTGATGAACTTATCGATATGTCAAGTCATGTTGACGAATTTACGAATTTTGTAAGTGCCAGAAACGACTGGCATTATGCGAATTACATAAAAGAATGTTTTTTAAATCCGGAAGTAGTCAATACGCTTAATATTGAAGATCCTCAATATTTGTTATTAAACGAAAAACTTCGAGTGGGTCGTATTGAAATGTTAGATTTTGGAGCTGGTGTCGGGCGAATAGGGCAAATAATTCACGAAGATAATTTGAGTGATAAAGTTAGGTATAATGCATACGAAATTGATCCGGAAAGAGCGAATCAAATAAGAACGACTGGTGTTGCTAAAAATGTTTTCACAAACATAACAGAAATTACTGCCAATAACTATGATTTTATAGTTGTATGTAATGTTTTTCACGAAATAAATCCCAAGGAATGGTTAACAAATATTAATGCAATAAAAACAGCCCTTAAGGACGATGGTTTTCTTTTGATTCTAGAAGATTTAGAATTGGTTAGGGGCGAGAATGCTCATGAATTTGGCTATATCATTTTAGGAATTGAAGAATTAGAAATATTATTTGAAAATGAAAAGTTGATAACGACTCGACCTAGTAACGATGATAGGCTTTCAGATCGACTGTATTTATGTGCCGTCAATAAAATTGACATTAGTGTAACTGAAACTAGCATAACAAATGCTATCAAAGCCCTCAACAACAAAACAATAAAAAAAATACAGTTAATAAGAGAATCTTTAAATGAAGATGATGCAAGAAAGTATGCGTTCTATTCCCAACTTTTTATTAATTCTACGCTATACTTAAATTATGTTTCGAAAAAAAAGTATGAAGATCTGTTGAAATAATATTAGTAATTTTAAGTATTCGAATGCATTATTAAGAGAAAGCTATTTCTTTAACTAGAATTTTTTATCTTCACTTTTTACAATGCGGAAGTAGCTCAGCTGGTAGAGCATCAGCTTCCCAAGCTGAGGGTCGCGGGTTCGAATCTCGTTTTCCGCTCTTAACAAGAACGCCGCAGGGAAACTGTGCGGCATTTTTAATACTGGTAAGTCTGTACTATTGTAAATGAAGTAGTGCTGATGAAGACCAGCCTGTGTGCAAAGTAGAGTAAACAGGCAAGATACTGGATACTGGATACTAGTTTCTTGATAGTGAATTATGGCTGCTCTTCCTTAATCTTTTAATATTCACAAAGTGGGTAGTGATCAGGCCGGCAGAGGCTATGTAGGCCATCCAGTGAAGGGTAGCCTCAAACAGTATGGCTATGGCCAATATGCTCCAGAATGTCCATAGGGCCATCTTGATCTCTTTATACCGTGTATGGCCTGCAGAATGGTATACCGCCCAGAAGCTGATAAGCAGGAAGACATAATCGACCCGCTCCCACCACACAGGGAGGGCATGTATAATGTTTGCATCTGCAAACCAATACCTCATCAAAAAGAATACAGGCACAGCAAGGCAATGTATCATACATAATACCGCACTGGCTATACCTGCCTTATCTGATTGTATGGAAACTGCTTCTTCGTCCATTTACTGTGCGGCAAAGATAAGGATAAAAAAAACAAACGCAACATTGTTGCATTTAGATTATCTTTGTTTTCGGAATTATTTAGCAAATGGACGTTTTACAGCAAATAAGGGATAAAGGATTAAAGGTTACACCAGCCCGGCTCACGATCATCAATGAGCTGGCAGGTAGCCACATGGCCTATTCCCATTCCGAGCTGGAAACGCTCTTCAGCAAGATGGACAGGGTGACCCTCTACCGGATACTTAAAGATTTTGAAGATGCAGGGCTGGTGCATAAAATAGTAGATGTGCAGGGTGTTACCCGTTATGCACTTTGTAAGCACAGCTGCCCTGATGAGCATCACGCTGATGAGCATGTTCATTTCAACTGTAATTCCTGTCATAAGATGTTTTGCCTGGAGAAAGTGCACGTGCCTGAGCTGAAGATGCCCGGTGGCTTCAAGGTAATGGGATTGCAGACATTGATCTATGGCCTGTGTAAAAATTGTAATGCTGCTTAAGTATGTTTTAATAGCGTGACGAAAAAGATCATAAAATATGTAGCCGTTGTATGGCTGTCATTTTTATTACTCCTGGGCAATACGCCCATGGAGTTCATCCATCTTTTTGCCGATCATGACGATACAGTACATAGTCACCACAGCGGGCTGGTGATAGAGAAAAAGCACCATCACTGCGCATACCTATCGCTTACGCTCACATCATTCATCAACGACTATCATTATCCCGTCATCTTCTATCCTGTTGTATCACATACGGCCAGCTATGCGGCTATTACAGTAGGTTTTGTACAGCGTAGTATCATAGATGCCACACTTCGCGGCCCTCCCATGGTTTAAGTAATAGAATTATGTTGACAGCCATTGCACCAGCTGGTCTGTACTGCTATCAGCAATTCACTTTTTGCTGATGGGGTATGCAATAAAGCATAAGCATTTATCTGCATTCGCAATCACACGGCTTTGTGTCATTGTTGCTTTGCGGTTATAAATTTCATTACTTAAAAAATATTCCATGTACAAGCAGATTATATTTTTCTTCCTGCTGATGCAGGTAAGCATCTCAGTCATGGCCGTGACACCACCCGGCAATACGCTCACCGGTGTGGTAAAGGACAACAAAGGCAATCCGCTGCCCGGCGCTATAGTAGAACTACCGGACATGAAAATCGGTACTGCTGCGGACAGCCTTGGCGTGTTCCTTATTAAAGACCTGCCGAAAGGCAAATTTATAGTTATTGCCAGTCTTGTCAGTTATTCGAGAACGGCTATTGCAGTCACTATTAATGGCAACACCACCCAAAACTTTGTGCTAAATGAGAGCGTTATAGAAAGTAAAGAAGTAGTGATCACAGGCCAGTCGAAGGCTACGGAGATAAACCGTAGCCCTGTGCCGGTTGTCGCCATCAACAACCAGTATTTAAAAGAGAACATCAGCTCCAATATCATTGATGCGCTTTCTAATGTGCCGGGTGTGTCGCAGGTGACGACAGGCCCCAATGTATCAAAGCCATTTATTCGTGGCCTTGGGTATAACAGGATACTCACCCTGTATGACGGCATGAGGCAGGAAGGGCAGCAGTGGGGTGATGAGCATGGCATAGAGGTAGATGAGTTCAGCGTAGAAAGGGTTGAGCTGGTAAAAGGTCCTGCGAGCCTTGTGTACGGATCTGATGCATTGGCCGGTGTGGTCAATCTTATACCTACACCTCCTGCGCCTGATGGTAAGGTTATTGGCAATGTATCAGGCGAGTACCAAAGCAATAATGGTGGTCTTGCGGGATCGGCAATGATGTCGGGAAATAAAAAAGGGTTCTATTGGCTGGGCAGGGTATCTCATAAGCAGGCCACTAATTATACCACGCCTGTAGATGGCAGGGTATATGGTACCAGCTATAATGAGACAGATGCAAATGCTTCTTTCGGGCTCAATAAGAAATGGGGCTTCTCCCATCTTGACTTCAGCATGTTCAATGACCTGCAATCAATTCCTGATGGCAGCAGAGATTCAGTTACACGCAAATTCACAAAGCAAATAACTGAAGCAGATACTGTAAGGGATATTGTATCGAACAAAGAGCTTAGCTCGTATAAGATACCTGTGTTGCACCAGCACATACAACATTACCGCATCATGTCGTCCAATAATTTTCATGTACTCAATGGACTGCTGGCGGTAAACCTGGGCATGGAGCAAAGTATAAGGCAGGAATTCAGCCACCCGGAATATGCAGCTATAGCCGGGTTATTTCTGCGGCTTAGCTCTTACACCTACGATGTAAAATACTATTTCCATAACATCAAAGGATGGGATGTGACAGCAGGCGTGAACGGCATGTACCAGGTAAATGATGTAACCAAAGGAACAGAGTTTGTGGTGCCTTCTTATCACCAGTTCGATATCGGGCCTTTTGCAGTAGCTAAGAAGAACATTGGCAAACTGGATATTGCCGGAGGTATACGTTTCGACAGTCGTACTTTTCATAACGATGCATTGTTTACCGCCACGGACCCTGCTACAGGTTTCGACAAGTACGTTCCTGCCACTACCGCAGGCGCTACACAGCATTTCTATGATTACAGCCATACGTTCACCGGGATGACGTATAGCCTGGGGCTTACTTATATCCTTTCAAAAAGTCTTGCGTTCAAAGCTAATGTTGCACGTGGTTTCCGCGCTCCGAACATTGCTGAAATATCAGCCAATGGGATACATCCCGGTACGAATATTTACCAGCTTGGCAATGCCAACTTTAAGCCGGAATTCAGTTTGCAGGAAGATATTGGTATAGAGTATACCTTACAACACGTGTCGGTGAACATATCCTTATTCAATAATGACATAGCCAACTATATCTATAACCAGAAACTGCTTACCGCATCGGGCCAGGATTCAGTTATCGTGCCCGGAAACCGGACATTCCAGTTCCAGGCAGCTGCAGCCCGCTTGTATGGCGGCGAGCTATCGCTTGATATTCACCCGCACCCATTCGATTGGCTGCATTTTGAAAACAGCCTGTCTGTAGTATATGCTGTTAACAAAGGGGTAAATGGTGTGACACCAAACGATAGTGAGCGGTATCTTCCGTTTATACCGCCCGTACATGGCACATCTGAGCTTAGGGGTAGTTTCAGTCATTTGTCAGCGCATATGCGCAATAGCTTTATAAAAGTGCAGATGGTGGCATATGCAAGGCAGGACCATGTTTACCTTGCATACAACACGGAAACGACTACTCCTGGTTACATCCTGTTCCATGCAGGTATTGGCACTGATGTTACAGACCGTACAGGCAAGGTCATATTTAATATTGCTGCATTTGGGAACAACCTGCTTAATACCGCCTACCAGGATCACCTGAACAGGCTGAAGTATTTTGAAGAATATCCGGGGGATCCACGCGGACGGTCTGGAATTTATAACATGGGAAGAAATATAGGAATTAAAATATCTGTACCATTCACTTCAAAATAATGGATAGTTGTGATAAATAAACATCAGTCACAAAACATTAATTTATTATATGTAGTGATAATAAAAATCGGGCGAAATCTTCAGGAGGAACCGAAAGTTCATGTCCGTTATAAAATAGTGTGAAAATAATTTTAACAAAACCCAAGATTTGCAATTGATTACTCGTCAATATGTATGGGTTGTAGTATTTGAAAAATAAAACAAACCTAACCTTGTAATTGTTGTTATATTTTTTTTAACTTTGGAACTTTATAATTTAAACAGCAAATGAAAAAAAACATCTACCTATTATTGTTCGCAATAATATCATGCACAGGTAAGAGCATAGGACAAACTGTAAGTCCATGCGCTACCTCAGAAATGCGTTTAAAATATATTCAGCAAAATCCTGAAATTCTTAAGTATGAAGAAAGGCTGGAGCAGGATATAAAAAATTATGTTAGCAACCACGGCGAAAGCCGTTTGGCCAGGAAAACAGCAGAGCATTCTGATACTGACTGGTATGATATCCCTGTAGTTGTTCACGTTGTTCATGATTATGGTGCAGAATTGCTTTCCGATAATAAGATATATAATCTTATTTCCGAAATGAACACGTTCTACGCTATGGAGAACAACCTGAGTGCGGTAATCGCTCCATTTAAAAAATACATAGGTAGGGCGAAATTCAGATTCCATCTGGCAACCAAGGATCCTAATGGCCAGCCTACAAAGGGTATCACACATCGTTACAGCTATCTTACTTATGGTGGTGATGATAATGCAAAGCAAGATCAGTGGAACCCGGCTAACTACATCAACATCTGGTTTGAAAACGTAGTTGGACAAAAGATCAAGGACGGTATAATTGTAGCTTACGCTACGCAGCCGGCTACGGCTAACGTTATGCCTTTCAGAGATGGTATCATCAGTAACTATTCATTTATCGATGATGGTTCACGTTCTCCTTCTACATCTACAGGTGGTAGCATTGACCATGAAATGGGACACGTGCTGAACCTGGATCACACATTTGGTAAAACTAATAACCCGCATACCAATAAACCAGGTAGCTGCTCTGACGATGATGGTGTAGATGACACCCCGCCAACAGAAGGTAACCTTGGTGGTTGTCATTTGTATGATACTGTTTGTGCATCTAACAACTTCAAAATATATGTATCTTACTTTGGTGGCGACTCTCTTGTAAACTTCCCTGATACTTCTAACGAACAGAATATCATGAACTATGCAGATTGTAAGTACATGTTCACACAGGGCCAGGTTACACGTATGCGTGCTGCACTGAACAGCGATGTTGGTAAGAGGGATAGCTTGTGGTCACCAAACAACCTGGAAATTACAGGTGCGCTTGCAGGTACATCAGATCTTCGCCCTATAACAGATTTCGTTATCAGGAATGCAACAAACAATGCGAATATCCGTTTTACTTGCCCTGGTACAAAAGTAAATTTTGTAAGTGCATGCTGGGGTGATACAATTCAGACAGTTAACTGGACTTTCCCTGCTGATGCATCTACTCCTACTGCTACAAATACACAGGCAGCTAATATAGTAACCAATGTTGCGAGCAGTATAAACAATACTCTTAACACACCGGGATGGAATAAAGTAACCCTGGCAGCTACAGGTAACAACTCCGGCACTACTACTACTACTACTTATGACAATGCTATATTCGTAGCTGATGCAACCGGCGTTAACGCTGATGGTTACTTCATGGAGTTCACCAGCCCTGATACTGCAAAATGGCCTTTGTTCAATTACTATGGCAACGATTTCAAATGGAAGTATGCCGACGTTGGCTATTACGACAACAAATCAATAATGTATACAGGCTTTGAATCAAGGTCATATCCTGCAAGTGCAACAGGTTCTCCTTATGGTGACTATGATGATATCTTCAGTGTTCCTATGGATCTTTCATCATTTACCGGTGCATGTAATCTTAACTATTACTACTCTGCAACATCCCGCACAAGTAACTTCTACGACATCAACGATGCTTTGGAAATAGACTATTCTATAGACCATGCTTTAACATGGAAAAGGTTAGATACAATAAGCAAAGGCAGGTTGATCAACAATGGTACTATAGCTAATGCTCCGTACGTACCTACAGTTATGTCTGATTGGTCTCCTATGAGCATATCTGTACCTACTGCTGCAAGGACAAGCTATACCGTATTCCGTTTCCGTTACCATCCGGGTGTTTCTACAGATAAAGAAACAGGTACTCAGAATATCAGCTCTGGTGGTGGTAGCTACTCTACAGGTAATAATTTTTACATGGACAGGATCTATTTCAGCCAATGGCCTGCAGCTGTAGACAATACGCAGATGAATGCTATGGATGTTAAGGTTGTTCCTAACCCAACGAGCGGCGATGCATATGTGATGATCAAAGATGCAGGTAATACTACAGCTACGATCGTAGTATCTGATATCACCGGCAAACAGGTTTACACAGTAAGCCAGCAGATCTCAGGTAGCTCAGCTAACATACAGATCCCACGCGAAGCAATTTCAGTAAAAGGTATATACATGGTACAGACCGTAACCGGCAACCAGACACGTACTCAGAAACTGGTAGTTTATTAATAGTAAGCATTAATGCAAATACGGAATGGCCGCTCATTGAGCGGCCATTTTTGTTTTATACCGTTCATTTTGCAGCAGTCTATTGTTGCAATTCCAATAATTTTTACTTTTCTACTAAAAAATCCAATTTATTTGACATTTAGTGCTATCTTAGCTTTGTGAAGCACAAGGACGATAGGTTTAGCAATTCAATGACCGCAAACAGCGAGTCTCTTGTCATGTATGTTGACATGAATAGCTATTTTGCCAGTTGTGAGCAGCAGCGCCACCCGGAACTGCGCGGCAAACCACTGGGGGTACTTACTTATGATAGTCCTAATGCCGCTGTGATCGCAGCATCTGTGGAAGCCAAGAACGCAGGAGTAAAAACAGGAATGAGACTTGGCGATTGCAGGGCTTTATGCCCGGGTATGCTCACCACCACCACTCATCCCGGCTGGTATCGCCAGATACATGTAGATATCATGGCCATACTGCGTTATTATTGCGACGAAGTAATACCTAAAAGCATTGATGAAGCGGTGCTCAATTTCAATTCCTATCGCCTGGTATATAATGACCTTACTGATGTTGCAAAACAAATAAAGGCAGACATAGCAAAAAAATACGACTACCTGAAATGCTCCATAGGTATAGCACCTAATTCATTCCTGGCAAAAGTGGGCACCGAGCTTCAGAAACGCGACGGGCTGGTGCGGATAACAACCGACAATATAGATGAGCACCTTGCTACGCTGAAACTTACAGACCTGCCGGGTATAGCCTCAGCTAATGAGCGCCGCCTGAATATGATAGGCATAAAGACACCGGTACAGATGAGGCATTCATCGCCTGCATTACTGCGAAAAGCTTTTGGCGGGGTAGTAGGCAACTACTGGTATCACAGGCTCAATTTTGCAGAGGTAGACCTATATAGCAAAGCAGAGAACCGTACCATGAGCGCTACCCGTACGCTCAGCAGCAAGCAGAGCCAGGACCGCCAGGTACTGGAGTCGATGCTCATATCATTATGCACCAGGCTGGAGCAGCGGTTAGTAAAAAGCAATCTCTTCTGCAAGGAGCTGTCTTTTTCTATCAGGTACAAGGACTATACAAGGTGGGATACCGTCATTAAACTGGCAGATCCTGTGCAGGATGCAATGGAAATGATCGGCTATATAAAAGAGCGTATCGCCCACTTTGAGTACACCCGCAATGTGACCACTGTATTTACAGATAAGACCATGAACCTGGGCGTAGGTATACAGTCTTTCGTAAAAGGAGATGTAATGCAGTACAGCCTTTTTGACAACCGCATGAGAAAGGATGTGGTGCGTAAAGTAATGTACCAGATCAAAGACCGCTTTGAGCATAAGAACATCGTACGCAAAGGAGGTGAGTTGTATATACCTGAAGTAATGAAGGATGCTATAGGCTTTGGTTCTGTAAGGGATATGAATATAAAAGAAGGTGAAGTGAAAAATAAATACATGCTGGAGGAGGAGGGCATTCCCCGCCCGGCATTGGTAAGGCCTAAAGTTGCCCCCAAACCAAAAGAGCCGGAACTATACTATGACGGAGATCCCATATTTACAGACTTTATACCCGATGACGAATAAAAACAGCGATCACAAAAAATTATAAACACTAAGTACTTCATACAATGATCAACCAGACAGCTAACGACAGATTTGAAAAAGGAAGGGGAGCACAGTACAATCCTAAGAACAAATTTCTGAAAGGGGAGTATGTGCAGGAACATGCAGAAGGTATTGACGACTGGGAGCAAGAGGATCGCAAGACCGAATATATTATGGACGACAGCAAGACACTGGTAAATACAGTTACCAGCCCTGATGTGGGCATGATGTATTCTGCCAATCCTTACCAGGGCTGTGAGCATGGCTGTATCTATTGCTATGCCCGCAACTCTCATGAATACTGGGGCTATAGCGCGGGAGTAGACTTTGAAAGCCGCATAGTGGTGAAGAAGAATGCACCTGCCCTGCTGCGCAAATTCTTCGACAATAAGAACTGGGTACCTGCTACTATATCGTTGAGTGGTAACACAGACTGCTACCAGCCCATAGAACGTAAAATGAAAATAACAAGAGCCCTGCTGGAGATATGCCTGGAGTACAGGAACCCCGTGGGTATACTCTCCAAGAATGCCCTTGTGCTCCGCGATATGGATATCATACAGGACCTTGCCAAAATGAACCTCGTGCGGGTATTCTCCTCCATCACATCGCTGGATGAGGACCTGCGGAGAGTAATGGAACCTCGTACTGCCTCGTACCGTTCCCGTCTTAAAGTAGTGGAAACTTTATCGAAGGCAGGAGTACCTACCGGCATCATGAATGCCCCGCTTATACCAGGGCTAAATGATATGCACATGCACGATGTGCTGAAAGCAGCCAGCGAGGCCGGCGCTAAATGGGCGGGCTATACCGTAGTGCGACTGAATGGAGCCATAGGTGGCATATTCAAAGACTGGCTGTACAAGACATTCCCGGACAGGGCCAGCAAGGTATGGAACCAGATCAGCGACTGCCACGAAGGCCATGTGAATGACAGCCGCTGGGGCAACCGCATGACAGGTGACGGAAAATTTGCAGAGCTCATAAAAACACAGTTCCAGATATACTGCAAGAAATTCCACCTGAATGAAACACATATGGAGATGAACACCAGCGAATTTCGCAGGCCCAAAGTAGGGCAGATGAGGCTATTTTAAGTTTTGATACTGGATATTGGTTGCTTGATACTTGATATTATCTTTTCTATCCGGCAACTAACCAGTATCACCATCAAGCATCCAGTATCGAGCTACGAGTATCCAGTATCAAGTTTTTTATTTACTTTCACGCTCCCAAGACATTAACTATGCACGAAATAATTGATTTTATTAAGAACCTTACCAATGCTGACTGGATAAATGCGCATTATGGCTTATACCTTGTCCTGTTTATCATCTTTGCAGAAACCGGTTTATTCGTAGGCTTTTTTCTTCCCGGCGATTCTTTGTTGTTTGTGAGCGGTATGATCATATCCAGGCTGCACGCCCCATTTGAGGCTACAATACTCAACCTGATGTATTGGATATTGCTCCTGTCTGTGGGAGGGGTATTGGGTAATATTGTAGGGTATTGGTTTGGCAACAAGTCGGGGCATATGCTTATGAAACGCCCGGACTCACTGTTATTCAAAAAGAAGCACCTTATGCAGGCGCATGATTTTTATGAAAAAAAGGGTGGTGTAGCTATCCTGCTTGCCCGTTTTCTACCTATCGTCCGCACTTTTGCACCTATAGTAGCAGGAATGGTGGATATGAATTATAAAAAATTCATCACCTACAACATACTTGGCTGCCTGGCCTGGGTTATCAGTATGACCACTATAGGGTACATACTTGGCGAGAACGAATGGGTTAAAAATAACCTTGAAAAGATCGTTATCCTGCTGATCGTAGTTACTACAGCACCTGTATTGTTTAAAATGTTCTTTGGCAAAAAGACAGCCACTGACAATAGCAATTAATCACCTTCTTTTATGGCGCAAAATAAATCTATCGGCATCTTAGGCATTCCTGTCATTGTTGCCGCGCTCGGCTATTTTGTAGATATCTACGACCTGCTGCTGTTCAGCATCATACGCATAAAAAGCCTGAAGGGGCTGGGGCTGTCAGATGCGATGTGCGATACAGAGGGAAAGTTCATCATCAGTATACAGATGTATGGCCTGCTTATAGGCGGTATACTATGGGGCACCCTTGGTGATAAGAAGGGCAGGCTCAGCGTGTTATTCGGTTCCATCATTCTTTACTCGGCAGCCAATATAGCCAATGGCTTTGTGCAAACAGTAGACCAGTACGCCCTTGCCCGATTTATAGCAGGTATAGGCCTGGCCGGAGAACTGGGCGCAGGCATCACACTTGTTTGCGAGCTGATACCTAAAGAGTCACGCGGCAAGGCCACATCAGTAGTGGCAGGCGTAGGGCTTACCGGCGCTATAGC
>JAOQAP010000212.1 GCA_025963465.1 Flavipsychrobacter sp. | reverse complement strand
ACTCAAAGTTGTAGTAAGGCTTACACATACACTTGGCGTACCTGTGATAGGCGCCTGCGGATTAACTGTTACCGTGTGGGTCGCATTTGTTCCGCAACCTGTGGCATAAGTAATAGTAGTAGTGCCTGCGGCCACACCTGTTACCACACCTGAAGAGGCATTAACAGTTGCAACAGATGACGTACTGCTACTCCACACACCACCCAACGCGTTATTGCTTAAAGTAGTAGTGAGGCCCTGGCAAACATTAAATGTACCTCCAATAGCCGCAGGAACAGGAGTAACTGACATTAAAAATGTTGCAGCAGAACCACAACCTGTATTATATGAAATGGTAGCCGTTCCCTGGCCTATACCACTTACAATACCTGTAAGGGAACCAACAGTAGCGACAGATGATGTACTACTGCTCCACGTACCGTACAGACTTGTATTGCTTAATGTTGTTGTTGCACTCTGGCATACATTATTCGCACCTGATATAGCAGAAGGCGACGTAGATACAGTTACTGCAACAGTAGCTGCAGAACCACAACCTGTGCTATAGGTAATAGTAGTTGTACCCTGTACAATACCGGATACAATACCTGATAGTGAACCAACTGTTGCAACAGATGATGTACTGCTGCTCCAGGTACCGAACAAAGTAGCATCACTTAATGTTGTTGTTGCACCGTCACATACTTTTGGCGTTCCTGTTATGGCACTTGGTGTTGCACTTACCGTTACTGTAAGCGTAGCTGGACTACCACACCCTGTACTATATGAAATGGTAGCCGTTCCCTGTGCAACGCCACTTACAATACCTGTAATGGGACCGACAGCAGCAACAGTTGATGTGCTGGTGCTCCAGGTGCCGAATATCGTTGCGTCGCTTAATGTCGTTGTTGCACTGGTACAAACAGTTGGCGTACCGGTGATTGCGGAAGGTGCAGTAAGTACAGATACTGTTGCTGTTGCATCAGTACCACATCCTGTACTATAGGTAATTGTAGTTGTTCCTCCGGCTACACCACTCACTATACCAGTGAGTGAGCCTACCGTGGCGACAGAAGATATACTGGTGCTCCATACACCGAAAGAGGAAGCATCAGATAATGTCGTTGTGCCTGTTCCGCAAACACTCAGTGTACCAGTGATGGCCGCAGGTGTTGCTATGACCGTTACAGCATACATAGCGTCGGGTCCGCACCCTGTTGCATAAGTAATAGTAGTTGTGCCGCCGGCTACCCCGGTAACCACACCACTTGATGTACCTACTGTGGCTACTGTAGTAGCGCTGCTGCTCCAGATGCCACCCGGTGTAGCATCTGATAAAGTAATAGTGCTGCTTACACAAACATTCGTCAGACCACTGATAGCAGCAGGAGTTACCGGCATTACCAGTTGAATGCCTGGTGTAGTATTTGTAAATGCACTGTTGTTGGCAGTAATAATAACATGATAATATTCTGTAGCTGTAACTGTAGCTGTATAAGTAGCTGCAGTAGCACCACTCACTGGTGTCCAGCTACTATTATCAGGAGATGTTTCCCACTGATATTCTATTACAGAACCCGATACGTTAGTTGAAAGATTGGATGTGTAAGATGGGCATGGACCAGTCACCGCGCTCGCATTGGTTACCGTACCATTTATCCCGTTAGTGAGCGTACCATTCACCACCAGGTTAGCGCCTGGTGCCAGAGTTAAGTTACCATTCGCATCCAGCGAAGTAGCCGCATCAATAGTAAGCGTATGCTGTACTGTAACAGGCGCGTTGAATATAGATGAGCCTGATGTGAAATTCAGATCCCAGAACGCAGTAGTACCTGCTCCACTAAAGTCAAGACTGCCGCTCACCACTGTAGTACCTGCATTATCTGCATACGTACCATCATTAATGAACGAACCGGTACCATAGTTGGTTACAGTAAGCGAGCTCGTGATCAGTACATTAGTAGATGAGCTGAAGTAATATGTGGTCTGTGCAAATGATGCAACGACACAAAACAATGCCAGTACCGTAAATAATAGAAATTTTTTCATGATAATTTTTTTATACTGTAACCTGCAGTTAAGCAGGTTAAATAATGAGCAGTTACCTATCCGCGATAATTATTTTCACTGATTTCTTCCGGCAGGAACAAATCCCAAGCTATTTTAGTTAGCAACATTGACCATAGTGATCAATGCGCGTGTAATGAAAAATTAAGTCTCGTTGTGGGGGTGGTACTGTTGGTCGACACGCCAATAGCTATTTCATCATTAATGGAAACTGCTACACTCTGCCCTGTAATGCTGTTGGAGACAGGAGTAAATGTAGCTGCCGATAATGCAACACTTGTAGTTAAAGCTGTAGCCACACCATTAACATATACGGTAAGTGTATAAGTCGCTGCACCGGCAAAAGATTGTTCAAAACCTGTAACATAGAACGCATCAAGAGTACATGAAATAGGGGACCGATGAGCTGCGCAGGAAAAGCATGTATTATTGTTCAGGCTACCGCTACTGATAGATTGATAATAAGTTGTACCTGTAGATGTTGTAGGGCCTAAAAAATTTCCGTAATAAGTTTCATTAATGCCCGCAGTTGGTGTTTGCCACTGGCCATCTCCCCTGTAGAAAGTAGTGGAGCTTGGAGAACCTCCGTTGTTTGCAAGGCAAAGAGGTGATACAGGAGCATATGACGGAACTCCACTTATAGATGTTGTATTACACAATACCGTATGAGCACCTGCACTGCTAAGGCTATAGGTTATAGAAGGCGTAGTAGTTGCATTGCTGACGGCAGAGGTAAATATCGGAGCCAGATTTCCTGCGCCTACTGTAGTTACAGTACCAGCCGGTGGTGTGCCCCATGTGCCATCACCTCTCCAGAAAGTAGTGCCGGAAGCACCTGTGCCGCTGTTCAGGTTTCCCACAGGCAGGTTGCCCGTTACATCAGCAGACAAAGAAACTGCACTGTATGTGCTGTTACCATGCAACAATGTTGTACTGCTTGCAGTACCTGAACCCAATCTTGCAGGAGTAACTGTAGAAGAAGATGCATTCAGCGCAGTAGCGACATTAGCTCCTGTAGTTGCACCCGTATTTAAAGTAGGGTTAGGATAAGTGCCGGTAAGATCACCGCCGGCTGAACCGCTAGGCGCGCCGCCACCCAATATAACCCAAGTACTACCATTATAATAATAAAACCCTGGCGTACCGTCTGTCTGGTACACCAGCAACCCTGTAGCCGGTGAGCCTGACGCAATAGCTGCACGCTGAACGGCACTCATACGCGGTACCAGCATACCTTTTGTTGTCGACACTACATCAAGCATAGCTGAAGCATCTGCAGGGGTGGCAGAAGTGCTTACTGCCATACCTTGCGCTATCGCGTTTGTATTACCAAAAGATAGCATTGAGCCTAATGCTGCTACAAGTAGAAATTTGTTTTTCATTTTCTATGGTTTTTATAATTTATAGTAATTGTTGTTTGTTATCTATTAACGTTTATTCTTTTTTTTAATATCAGTATGGGCTGCAAATGTATAAAAATAAAATTTAAAAAATTATAGTCTTCGTATGATTTTCAATAAAAAGATCAATTTATGCATGAATAAAACGATATTTTATTTTTATTATTAAAATCATATGCATTATTTTTAATTTTACATGATTATGTTAATGAGCTTATTAACTGTAAATGACTGGTTAATACCATGCCTACAGTAATACCAAAAAAGGCAAGCTTGTAGCCCGGGAAAAATCCCTCTTCAGTGTATACAACGTCTAATTTCATTGCCTTACCATCTTTACAGCACACAAGCAATCCATTTTGCGGATCGATAGCAATAATTGTCCCCGGCACTATTGCCGAGGAATCTCCCTGAAGGTTTACTTCACTTATGTCCGTTATTCCTATTTTCCATCCATTTAGTATTACCGGTACACCCTTTGCTATAGGATTGCAAGATTTCACCAAGGCCTTTATTGTCAATGAATCCATTTCGTCCCATCTTATGGTCAGTTCTTCAGCTGAGATACGCGGCCAGTATTGAGCCTGTTGCTCATCCTGCGGAATGGCCTCTATCTTTTTTTCTGCTTTCAGATCATTAATAACAGCAGCACACATCTTATCACCCAGGTAAGCCATTTGTGTACTGAGCATACCATAGGTAGCCTCTGCTGTTATTGTTATCTCTTCTCTTACCACTACCGGACCAGTATCCAATCCTTCATCCATTACATGCACAGTGGCACCCGCTGTTTTTTTGCACTGTCGTATGCTTTCAAATATCGGATCTGCACCTCTCATTTGTGGCAGCAATCCAAAATGAACATTCAGAAAACCCAGGCGGGGCATAGAAAAAACAGACGCGGGAATACGCCATGGAAATGTGATCACAAAAACTACATCAGCTTGTGTATCCTGCAGCCATTGCACCAGCTGTTCTTTGTAATTCTTATGTTTTATGTTATAGTAGGGCACATTGCATTCCTGTGCTTTTTGCGAGAATAGAGTTACTACTTCAGTATCTTTATCCGAAGTAGCTATGCTGCACAACACGCCTTCTGTTATCATACGCTGCATAGCAGGAAAAGCCATTTTATTATTGCAGAGTAATCCTATTTTTATATCGGCCACCATTTTCTATTTTATTCTTTTCAAACCCACTCTTGCTTACGAATCAAGGCATGCATATGCATTTTGCCACGAGCTCATAGGCCCGGAAATATTATTGATGTCATGCGCCAGCTTTGATCGTTGTTCTTCAGTATATGGAGATTCTCTTATTACCTCCAACACACAATTACCTGTTTCATTGTTTTTTTTCACCCATGCCTCATACACGGGTGCATGGCACACATGTGTGATAGCATCTACCTGGACAATACCACGGGGGCTACTGAATGTAAAACCTTCCAGCATAGTGATAGCTTCCACTATCGGTCTTACTAATGCTTTGCCTATAAGCTGCGCAGCTTCCCAACCAAGCAATGAAAATATATTAACCTTCTGATTATTCCTTTTTAGTGACTCCGTAAAATGAGCGTTGCTTTCGTTATCAAGTGTAGTGGCCCAGGGAACACACACCTTCATATCCACACCAGGGTATGGTATTTGCTCCAGCCATTGCTCTTCTCCGGCAAAGGATGACCCATACAATGCATGATCTTTAAATACATTATCCGTAGCCGCTGCCAGGCAAAAGTCCTGGAGCATATCACCGCAGAATGATGCAAATACAGCATCAACCTCCTGCTCTTTTAAGTGCGCCATCAATGGCTCCAGTGTCATATCAGCTCTTTTGAGCGGAGTAATGAGATTATAAGTGATTTTTCCTCCCCCATCATCCAACCCGCTGTTGAATGCAAAAGCAGTACGATAGCCGGAATCATAAAATGAACCTGTAAAAGCCATGCTTTTTTTACCCTCCTTTGTTGCCGTTAAAGTATTGGTACGAATACATAACGCACCCTGTAACGACAGATAAAAAACATGCGGGTGTTTCTCAAAAGATGAAGGAAAATGGTAGCCCGCATCCAATGCAATAAAAATAGCATTAGCAGAGGCAAATAATGGCTCAAGTTTTTCAGCTGTTGTCGGGTTTACATATCCCGCTACAATACCCGCTCCATCAAACAATAATTTTTCGCAGACAGTAAACACCTGCTTATCATCCGCACCAAGCCCTATACTCTCTGTTTTTACTTCGGCATCACTGATACCAATATTTTCTAACCCACTTTTGAGTCCCGCCATAAGGTCAAAACCGATGGAAGGATATATAACTGATCTTGGCAACAATAGCCCTACTTTTCTATTCATCATTTTCTTTTAAAATTTCACTTACCTGTTATGTACGCTTCTCTTGATTATTTTAAAATAATGGAACAGGCAACAGGTATCTTAATAGCTACCTGTTGCCTGTCTCAACATTATTAATTCCTGCTTGGAAATATTCCTTCAGCGCAGATACAATAATTGATGGCCTGATACGGATCTATAATACTTATAGGCATACTGTTACCAGCCAGGCCTGTGTTTCCCGTGTCATTTCTCATTGTAGCACCGGCTGTACTGAGATATGTATCTCCTACTGTTGTGTCAGAAGATCCAAAATACCTATTCGTTGGATCAGGAGAATCACCCGAACCTACTGGAAATTTCACCGTAGATCCGTGATTATGCGGCGCCAGGTTAGCACTTGTTAAAGTGACTTGTTCTGTACCAGCCATTTGCCCGATAACATAGTTTGACAAACCCGGCCCTTGACCTTGACCTACCGGAACACGGCTTCTCAGGTCAGGCACTGCAAATGTTGTCATACCATCACCACCATAGGTAGTTCCTATAAGAGCGAATAACGCCTGGTACTCTGCAATAGGCAATAAAGCCCCGTTACACAATGCCCAGCCAACGGGAGCGAAATTGAAACCAAATGACCAGATCGAACCTATATATGCTTCCATAAAGATTTTTGTTTTAAATTGAGAAAAATTATTTCATTTTTATTAATTCCTGGATGGGAATATACCCTGCGTGCACACACAATAATTCATTGTAAGATATGGCCTTACAATACTCATCGGAACATTGTTACCGGCTGGAGCTAAGGTAATTGCAGGATTTCCCATAAATACAGATGGAGTAGGAGCATCAATATAAACATTATCTCCTCCACTTGGTCCGGCAGGAAAGTTATTGGTAGGATCACTTTTATCACCTCTGGCACCTGCAGCATTGATTTGCAAGTTCAACCCATGCGTATGAGCTGGCATATTAGAAGCAGTAAGTGTTACACTTGTTGTACCTCCTGTCTGTCCCATGCCATAGTTTGACAATCCTGGACCCTGGCCAAAACCAACACCTGCGTTGCCTTGAAGGTTTGGCAATCCAAAAGTCGTTGTACCATTACCGCCGAAACTTGTGCCAAGTAATGAGAATAAAGCAGAGTTTTGCTGTATTGATATCACAGCACCATTACAGGTAGCCCATCCCCTGGGGGCAAAATTAAAACCAAATACGCATATCGATCCTATAAATGCTTCCATATTTTTGTTATTTTAGTTAGATTAAATAAGATGTATTTTTAATTTCTACTCGGGAAAATACCTTGTGTTGCAATGCACGGATTGATTGCAAGGTATGGGCTTAAAATACTGAATGGTATTCCTGAACCGGCATTTCCAACTGTAAGAGAAGGAGCTCCTAAAAATGCATTAGCCGCTGCATTGGTTGCATACATTGAACCACCACTTTCAGGCTGGGCAGCAAAATTTCCTGTTGGATCTGGTAATGTAGCCCTTACATTGCTTGTAGCTACCTGTACCGCGGCCGTGTGAGTATGTGCCGGCATATTACTATACAGCATTGTAGTGTTTTCAGTTCCTGACAACTGGCCCATAGTATAACTACCGTTCTGGCTTTGGCTAATTGCAACACGTCCCCGCAAATCGGGCAATGCAAAAGTCTGGACACCATTACCTCCGTAATAAGTACCAAGCAGGGAGAAAAGCGCTGCATTCTGTTGAATAGATAATAGTTGCCCGCTACATGTTGCGTATCCACGTGGCGCCCAGTCAAATGCGAAATACTGGATCATTCCTAAAAATGGTTCACTCATGATTTTTTGTTTTTAGTTGGTGAGTAATTAAATGAAAAAAGTTTGGGTCATAAATTTAATAACAAATACTTTACAATTAGACTATTTTAAAAATTAAAAAAAATATATTTTTTAGGTCAAAGAACACATGGCCCTTTATTCGTTTATAGCAATCCTGCGTTATTTTGTTTTACAATCAGACAAAACAAATAATCACCAAAATGCTTATTAAATATATCATCTCACAAAGAAATATAATACAAAATACCGTATGGTTAACAATGCATTATTTCTATATGAATTATTATTTGAACTACAAATCATCAGAATATAAGAGAACAAGAATACTATATTCCAGCAGATAATGTTACAGGTGAAAAACTGAAAAATGGTTAATGGATGGTTAATTAGATATTAATCACATTCATTATTTGCCGTAAGTATGATTGAATATCAACATTTTGCAACAAAAAAAAATGAATTACAAAAAACCTTCCTGGTAACCAACACCTACTTCTGAAGAAGAGATAAAGAAAGAAGAGGTAAAAGAAAGACAAAAAAATTATCAAATAATCCAGGTTCAAATGAGTTATTTGATGCTTATTCATGCAATATCCAAAGACGGATTAAAAACCTGATATTGATAAATGAATATTCCACAAAACCAGATAGGTCAACTCAGCAAAAAAGATCTGGAAGTTGAAGAAACAGGAATCAGCAGTTACAAAGGATGTATATCGCTATCAAAAAATCACACTTTTTGAACAATAAGCTGAAAGGCCCGTGCTTTATGGCCATTCATCGTATTTACTTCAACAGAGTGTTCCTCCTTCACCTCGAAACCTGAAAATAATGAACCGATCCATGGCTTTGTATGATGCCTGAATGTAGCACCTTCCGGCAATGAAAATATACCATAGTTTTGCTCATCATTGTCCAAGTATTCATAACGGTCCATTTCCGCAGAGCCTTCCTGTAAGTAATAATCACTGACATATATTATACCTCCGGCATTAAGCTTTGAATGCAAGAGGTCTATAAGTGCCCGCTGTGCCTTATTAGACGGGATACAGGTAAGCACAGCAAATAGCAGGATACAATCTACAGAATTGTCACTCACAGGAAGATGTGCAGGATCAGCAATATGGAACAAATTGTTCACCCCATCTTTCTGTCCTCTTTCAATAAGTAATAAGGATGTGTCGAAACCGGCAATGTTTGAATAACCATTATCTGCGAAAATTTTTACCATTCTTCCATAACCACAGCCAAAGTCAAGTACAGCAGCCTGCTTGTCTATATAGCCTGAGAGCATTTTAAGATCTGCAGTGTGCGTAAAATTTTTGCTTTGCGCTATACTGTTCCAATATTCAAATTGATTATCGAGCGAATTAGACATCAGATGGTTTTGGCAAAATAAGCTCAAATTCCGTTAATAAAACATTACATGCAAAAGGCTCTATTTTTTACGAGCGCCGGTAAGCTCTTTGAGCTTGACCAATATATCCCCACCTTCATCATAACCTGTATGCAGGTACACTATTCTGCCATGTTTATCAATGACTATACTATATGGCAATGCTGTAAAGTTTAATGAATACTTTAATTCAGAGTTCGGATCTACATAGCATGGAAAGCTCCAATGCTGCGACAATGTGTAGGCCCGTACTACATCTGTGGAATGTTGTTCATGTTGATCTGAAACAATAGTTATGTAATTGAAATCCGCCTGTTTTTTCCAGGCGGCCAATTTACCTGCTAACGTCTTTACTTCTCTTTTACCATGTGCACACCATGTGCCCCAAAAAGTAACAAGCGTCACCTTTCCTTTTTCGCAGGCCTCATTGAACGCCACTTTCTTACCTGTATTGACGTTAATGATCTGTGTCCTGGGGAGTTCCTGCGCATACAGGCCCGTGTAGCAGAAAGCAACAAGCGTAAGCAGAATGAAGAAACGCATAGGCCTATGGTTTTGATAAATATAAACACTCCTTTACAAAAGGCGTGTTAAAATAGAAAGCACAAAAAGCAGTAACAGGTATTAGTCAGGTTCATTTCCGAATGAGTAAACGAAACGGTTATTCAAAAAATACGTGTTTCACGGTATTGACCACTATACCGGCACAGGATACTTTTACAGAAAATTATTATCATATGAAAAAGAGATCATTATTCAATTTTACTGTAGCATCAATTTTCTTTTTTGCTGCCACAACAAAAGTATTTGCAGGACCAAACGAAGACCTGATAACAGCTTGCAAGCAAGGCAACCTGGAAGGCGTAAAAAAAGCCGTTGATGGAGGGGCAGATAT
>JAOQAP010000153.1 GCA_025963465.1 Flavipsychrobacter sp. | reverse complement strand
TGCCTTAAATAAAAAAGCAGGCAATATGCCTGCTTTTAATAAATGATATTAGCCCGGTACCTAGTAAGTCTCGTACTGGAACCTGTAAGAAGCAGTTGTTGTAGTAGTATGAATGCTCGCCATATTCAGAATAGTAGCATTAGTGGTCATTATTTTACTGTCAGCATCTATCTCGTAAGTAACGTTTGTAACAGTTTTTACATCTGAGATGGACTTGGTCAGATGTGCCTGCTGATATATATTTACTCCATAGGTAGTAAATGATCCTATCCACAGGTAATCTCCCGGCCTGTTGGCTTTATCAGGAAATACGCCATATGACGCCGTTAATGCCGTAGTGCCGGGGAACGCAACTGTATCTTTATGGGTAGCATTGTCTTCTACCACCATAGTTATCGGCGACAGGTTGTAATTATCCAGTACATCGGAATACGAATTTGTAGTATGCGTCACAGTAGAACCTACTATAGGTATCCAGCTTACTTTTGATGGTGGCGAATAAGAGTTTGCGAACGTAGCTGTCAGCTTATTTTCGAAATTATAGGCAAGAAAATCTGCATTATCAGAGGTGTAGGTAATGGAAGATGCCACAGATGCTTTATTATGAGTATACTTATCACTTACCCTTGACAGTAGCTTACCATAGTATTCATACTGAACTCCTCTTTTGGTTGTATACAAACTTGTATCTGAAGGCATATAAGCAGTGATGATCTGGCCTGATGTGTTCTGGATAAAAACATCCATATCTATCGGCTTTCCTGTCTGCAACACAGTGTTTACCTTGTAGATACTGTCATTGGAATAGTAGAACACAGAACGGGTACCTACGCCCAGGCCATACTTTACTACGTTGCTGTCGCTCGTTGTATAAATTATTTGTGATACCCTGCCTCTAGCATCATAAGAGAATGTATAAACATTGGCAGGATAGGTACCATTGATAACTTCTGAATAGCTGTATACTCTATAATTGGCAGGAGTAGGTTTGGTAGTGTGTTGTGTTTTCTTACACGAAGAGAACAGGAATAAAGGGATAATAGCAACAAAGAATAATGAAAATATTTTTTTCATGCTTGTATGTTTAAAACATTAGAAGACCAAAAATAGTAAATACACATCAATAGTTATAATCAATTTAGCACAAATCAGGAAAAGCACCTTACTTCATCTCTTTTACAAAATCGATCAGTAATTTCTGCACACCGCCTATGTGACGTAAGGTTACTTCTTTTGATACATCAAATATATCATGGTAATAGCCATTGCCGCCGTTGGAATAGATGAAAAAAGAATGTACCCCTGCCTCCGTAAAGTAGTAATGGTCACTATTGGCTGCAGGACCACGACTCCTTATCTCCGGTACGTATTTATTTTTTTCGTTTATCTGTTGCAGCTCGTCAAATTCAGATGGGTACTTAGTGGCGTTCACAACAGTTATGCCATTTGTGGCATCTCCCATTATATCGATATTGGTCAGGAATTTCATGTTAGCCAATGGCACTAATGGTTTCCAGGTATAAAATTCAGAACCCATAAGACCGGCCTCTTCACCCGAGAAGGCGATGAACAGCATAGAATACCGGCCCGGATGAGCAACATAGTACGCCGCTAACGACAACAGCATCGCACATCCGCTGGCATTGTCGCTGGCTCCCGGGAAATATACCTTATCGCCCATCATGCCCAAGTGGTCATAATGCGCTGTGAATACGATGAACGAGTCCTTTAGCGCTCCCGGCACCTGGCCGATAATATTGGCATTTCTGCTCGCAGGAACAAAAACCGAGCTGACATTGACACTTACTGCCTTTAGCTTTTTAGGTACATCTTTTACATGAAAGACCGTTGCTGGTATAGAATCGCGGCTTATGGTCCAGGTGAGTTTTCCGTCCTCCGGTATAATAAAACAACCCATGGGCAACTCATACACAAACTTGTCTTTACGGATGCCTGTGTTTTCCAAAAAATCATCGAGATGCCTGAAACAGTAAGCATGACTGGTATCAAGCTTTGCCACAAGGGCACGCCAGCTCGCAGTATCTTTTATCTTTTTCAGGTTCACTGTCGTTACCGGCAGGTCCTTTGCAAAATAAGAAGCGCTTGACGCATCTATCAGGAAGTCTACTCCCGGCTTCAATGAATCATCGTTGATGGTCAGTTTCATTTTGCCGGGAAATGTATTTACCGGGAAGGTATACGCCTGTGCATACACTTTATCATTCGTTACCGACTGCAGGCCTATATCCTGAAACCGCTTAAGCATATACTTTGCAGCATCTTCCTTGCCATCCTTTACATAACCCCTGCCATGCAGCACCGGCGATGCCAGATCTGCAATATGCCCCCTTATGGCCGTTTCTATTTCCTGGCCATTAGCAAACAATGTAAGTAGCAATAAAGACAGTAATAAAGAAACAGATAGCTTACTCATAAACAAGTAGTATAGTTTTGAATGGACCTTAACGGTATAAAAATACTATTATTCTTTGATTGCGTCCCATTCACCCCGAGAATCCACATATAGTCTGCAAAAAAGCCCTGGCAATTAAAGAATATTGCCGGGGCTTTTTCATAAATGAGTCATTAACGTAGCTCCATATTATTTTCCAAATCACTTCGCAACAACGATCTTTTTGGTGATACTTTCCTGCTCACACACCGCAGTTACAAAATAGATACCTGCCGATACATCCAGTTGCACGGGCACATTGGTAGCTGTTCTTATACTTACCTCCTTTATCTTTTTACCCAGCATATCTGTTATAGTTACCTGCACATCAGCTGCATGATCTTTTGAAAAGGAAATGGTAAAATCACCATTATTAGGATTGGGCCATACAGCCATACCAGTTTGGTTCTGCAGAGTATTAGCAGTGTATGCATCTGCATTGCAATTGGTAACTGTTATGTCAAAGGTCGCTGTATCTGCACCGCAGGTATTGTTTACTATGTATAGTACCTTATCAGTACCGGGAGTTACACCTGTCACTACCCCTGCCGCCACACTGGCGCGCGTACCTGCTACCCTCCATGTACCGCCGCCTACCACATCAGTAAGCGTAATAGACGCTCCTGAGCACACGGTATTTGTACCTGTTATGGTACCTGCATCAGGCATCGGGTTCACCGTCAGCGTTAGTGTAATGACCGAGTCCATGCCCAGCACCGCAGTCATAGTATCTGTATACGTGCCGCTTGCAGTGTATGTAGCCGACCCGAAGGTATAGCTGCCACATGCCGTTTGTGCATCACTGCCGTATTTGAACTGGTATAGCTTCTGTACAAACATATCACTACTTCCACTCAGTACGGATAAGGAAGCTACACCGGCCCCGGGGTCAAAATCACACGTACCGCTAAAGGCGCCGACAAGATAAATATTGTTTTGTGCGTCCATGGCTATGGCATCCGGCTGCGCGCTATTAGTGCAATCATCTTCCTTTGCCCATACAAAATTTCCATTGTCATTTAATTTCAGCAGGTAACCATGCCCCACAGACATTCCCGGAGTCGACATATTGAACACCCCGGTGCCCGGGTCGAAATCTGCAGTTCCCTGGAACTGCCCGGTGCTGTATATATTTCCGCCCTCATCTGCCTGCATAGCGATCAACTGTACACTGGCTGCTGACTCCATGTGCCTGCCCCATGTATAATTGCCGGAGGCGTCCAGTTTTACAATAAAGGAATTAAAGCCCCCGGTCACAGACATATCAGTTACATTAACAGTAGCTGTTCCCGGATCGAGATCTATTGTATAATCAAAAAAGCCGCCAACATAAACATTGCCTTTGCCGTCAGCGACAATTGAGTTGCTGTAGCAGTTAGAATTTCCTCCTATTTGTGTGGCCCATAACAGATTGCCGGACCCATCCAGTTTGGAAACGAATCCGTTAAAATTCCCGGTGACAAATACGGTAAGGTTGCTGGTACCAGTGCCGGGATCAAAGTCCAGTGTATTCTTGAATCTTCCTGTTACAAAAATATTACCGGCATTGTCGAAAGTAAGCGATGTTCCCAGGCCAACACCAGTGCCGCTTTTGGCATCACCTATGTTTTTAGCCCATGCAAAGTTCCCTGATGCGTCCAGCTTCTCTAAAATGACACTGCCAAGTCCTCCTGACAAATTATACACGCCTGCGCCGGGGTCCATATCTGTAGTACCACTAAAGTTTCCGGTGAGGTATACATTACCCGAGGCATCAAGAACAACGGCCTCACCTGCATCGCTGGTACTGCCCCCTATCCTCTTTCCCCATACATAGTTACCCGCCGTGTCCAGCTTTTCAATAAAAATGTCATAGCTGCCACCACTGACCAGGTTTGCGGTACCCGCGCCCGGGTCAGCGTCTATTGTACCCTGAAATTGACCCGTCACGTACACATAACCGTTATTGTCTATGGCTATGCCCCTGGCACCGCCCTGGCCACCCTTCATATCTTTTGCCCAAACAAAGTTGCCCCACTTGTCCACTTTCTGTATGAAAATATTCTGGCCCGGAGAGGTGATATTAAAAATACCGGCACCGGGATCAAAATCGACAGTGCCCGAAAAATACCCTGCCGAGTACACACTACCTGCGGCATCTACAGCCACAGCGTATGCCTGTGCCATGCCCGAGCCGGATAACGGCGCACCCGAATGTACTGCCCAGTCGTAATATTGTGCTTTTGCGGAAAGGCTTGAAATTAATAGCGTAGCGATGCTAAGTATTTGCTTTTTCATAGAATAGGGGGTTTAGTTATTAATTGATCATTAAAGATAAAACATAAAAAACAAATATCCGCAAGAATCAATACAATTTATTTCGCCTGTGTTTGTCATAATTTTTCACCCGTAGTTGCTAAGAATTTGGGTACTTAGCTAGAGAACTTCTATTAAGCTTTCGGTGCGTCGCACTCTTCATCGTCCGCAGCAGCTTTCAGCGAAGGCGGAGTACATTCTTATCTCTATTAGGCTGTCACAGTGAGCTCTTGCCGAACTGCATACCGATCTCGGACCTATCTCCTAATTCACCACCCCCTCATTCACATAAATAGTATTAGCTTCATAGTCAAAGCCATTTAGCTCAAAGGTATCATGCAGCTCTTTAAAGCCCAGGCCATTCAGGTAGGCATCTATATCCGCCTTCAGGGTATGTCCTTCATAGTAAGGCTTTAGCCCTACCTCCGTCATTATTATTCGCGTGTTCTTCAGTATCTTTTCTGCACCCTTAAACACAAGCAGCTCCGCACCCTGCACATCTACCCACATGATGTCCACTTGCTTTATCTTGTAGTCTTTGCACCACTTGTCCAGAGTGGTGGCCTGCACCATTATTTCCTGCTGCACCAGGTTTTGGTTGAATGGCGTGCCGTTCAGCCCGTCCATGAATCTGAACATGGATGATGCCCCCACATTGGGCACAGAGCTTTGTGCCGGGTCTACGGCATAGAAGGGTATTTTTCCTGTCTTATTGGTGAGGGCTATATTATGTATGCCTATACGGTCCTTTCTTTGTCTGTCCAGTGAGTCGCGCCTGCTTTTACATAGCTCGTAAGATGCAGGCACAGGCTCAAAAGCATCCACGCGCGCATGTTCAAAAATGGTGGCAAACTCTATACTCTGCCCCAGGTGCCAGCTACCTATGTCCAGTATTTGATTCACATTGTTCAGGTCAGCCTTGCCCAGCAGCACTGCCAGCCTGCGCGCTACCATGCTCTGTTTGGTATTTTCTATAGCTATCCGGTCCCTTACGCCACTTCCGTCAGTGCTTTTTTTTTATCACCAGCATCGCCCGCCGTAGCTTCAGCGAAGGAGGGCTGCTGAGCCCCGGCTGTCATGGTGAGCTCCGTCGAACCACGCAGCGCAGCTATTATCTTATCCGCATCAAATATCTCATCCTCGCTGTTGTACGGGAAGTCTATAGGTTGACCCATGATGTTATACTTATTGAATACCGCATTGCGCAGCTCAGGCTTCAGCGTAGGCTGGTTGGCCATTATATTGGTATGCATGTCGTAGCCAAACTGTGACGGCACATTTGCCACCCAGCATACTACCGATGGCAGCCCAAGTGCGGCCGATACATGCTGTGCAAAACTGTCTATGAACAGCCGCTTCCTGCTCATCATCAGCAATACCGCCAGCTGGCGAAAGTCAGCGGTTACAGGCCATGTATTCTGCAAGGGTAGCTGGTCCTGCCTGCGCAGGTGTACCACATTATACTCATGCGCAAAAGCATTCACTATCCGCTGCGCCGTATTCAGCGGCAGGTCGCGCGGCCAGCTATACTTATCGGTCTGGTTAGGCACGCCACCATTCGTCTGTATCACCATTATAGGCTTATCAGAGTTGAATAAAGGTGCAAATGTTGTCTTCTCTTTTCCTCTTATGAACAGTTCCGGCATTTCACCATTGTAGACTATACCATTCATCTCGCACCATACTTTTATCAGGTGTCCGCGCTGGTATATAAAGTCTTCCTCATTATAGGGGTCCTGCAGCATCAGCTTCGTGTCCTGCCCCTCTATATGGTCCTGGTAAAAATAGTTGAGGTTATTAAAAGTAAGCACACGCCCAACATGCGGGTTCTGCATAAATACCTCCGGGTAGCCCGTTATCACTACCAGCTCGGCTGCCGGGTGTTGTGTCTTTATTGCCTTACATACTGCCGTAGCAGCTACGCTCTTACCTATACCGCCGTTTACCTGGAATATGATCTTCATAGAGTTCGTTATTTAGTGATAAAGTCATTTTACATCATCCTGAGCGTATTACCAGCTGCTGTGTCCACATATATTGTACCGGGACTAAAGAAGGCTGGCGGTGGTGTACCCGCAAACTTGCACAGCGTTGCCGGTGTCGGGTCTATCCATAGGTTGGTAACGTGCATAGAGTTCGTATTAGGAGCAGTGATGTTACTTCCTGCTATATGCACATTTACCATACCTCCGGGAATACCATTATTATGCCCACCTATTATTGATGAGCAGGGGCTGTTGATCAGGTTATTTACCCCGCCGCCTATGAAGGAAGCAGTACCCGCCGCCTGTATAGCGTTTGCATAACCGCCACCTATAAAGGACAGACCGGCAAATGTGCCGTTGTTACATCCGCCCACTACAGATGAATAGGGCGCACCAGAATTAATGATCAGCCCTGCTCCTGTGCCTATAAAGCCGTAATCATCATCCACTATATTACCTGCCAGCAAGGCTATGCAACTACCATTGCCTATGAACGAAAATGCACCCAGGGCTTTATTATCATACCCGTTACCGATGAATGAATAATTACCAACCGCAGTGTTGAAGCAGGCAGTTACAGTATCTCCCCCATTACCTATAAATGAATTTGGGCCGGAAGCAGTGTTGGCATATCCGTTACCTATAAAAGAATAAGCACCGCCCGCTGTATTACCTGTAGCAGACACCAGGTCGCCGCCATTGCCTACAAATGAAAACGCACCTTTAGCGGCATTGCAGGTGCCATTTACCACCGTGCCAAAATCATTAGCCGTGCAGTTGGTAAGCCCGTTACCAATAAGCCCATAACTATTACCGGTGGCAGCCGCAGCCATTATTGTATTGGTATTGCCACCAACTATATTGTTGTAGAAACCTATATTGGCCGTATTATCACTACCTGCGCCTATAAAGCCAAATTGTGCTACCTGTCTATTATGACAGCCTGCTACTACAGTACCATAATCAGTATTTATGGCAACAGAATTACAGCACCCACCGCCGAGGAAACTATACCTTGCATTTGTATCTATTGCATTTTTACAACCGCCGCCCAATGTTGCATAATCAGCACCCAGGCAATTGCAGTTACCCCTTCCTCCCACTGTTAGTTGGTAATCCCCTGCACTCATGTTTTCACCACCACCAAGTATGGCGGAAAATTTTCCATCTACATTGTTTGCGAAGCCACCGCCTACTGTACCAAAACCACCGCCCGACAGTACCCTGTGCCCACCGCCACCGCCTATAAAAGCACAATCAGCACGTGTATGGTTATCTACGCCGCCACTTATTGTACCAAATTGGGCACATGCAAAATTCTGCGCACCGCCACCTATAGCGCTATGTGGCGCATTTAGCCACACCCTGTTATTATCGCCGCCGGCTATTACACTCGACAGGCTGTTGTCCAGTATACAATTGCCCTGCCCGCCACCTACAGTAGCGGCCAAATTATTAGCATATATCCAGTTGCCCATACCACCACCTACAGTAGCGCCGGTAGAGCAAATATGATTGGTCCATCCGCCGCCTATTGTGGAAAATGACAGGGCCGTTGCTGTAGGCGCCTCTATTTTATTATTTTGACCACCGCCTATAAAAGAAAATTCGGCCGCACCGCCTGCAGCCGCCACCCCGCCAACATGGTGTCCTTGCCCGCCGGTTATTGTAGAGTATTGCCCGGTTATCCTGTTTGTTTGGCCACCCACTATCGTATTGAATATACTATTGGATATATTACTGCCCCCTCCACCCATAAAAGTATGGTCCGCACCTGCATTCACTCTATTTTGCTCTCCGCCGGTTATCACTGTATAATCATTACCTGTTGCTCCACCATCTATACAGTTGCCTCCTCCTCCTCCTATAAATACATACTCCATAGCTGGTCCACCAGGCACATCTATCTTATTGCTTTGACCGCCTACTACTGTGCTCCAGCGGCCGCCATTCACCTGGTTCAACTGCCCACCACCTATTATACTGTGCTCAGAGCCAAATACAGTGTTAGCGGTACCCCCGGCAAGCACACTGTTTGCTGAAGACAATACATTACTTACGCCACCGCCCAGGAAAGAGCCGCTGCCCTGTATAGTTCCAACGCATTGAATGGTATTTAGCAGGCCGCCGCCTATAATACTGTGGCTGCTGTGTATGCCTATACAGTTACGCTCTCCGCCCACTATAGCTGTATTGCCGTCTTCCAGCTTATTAGACAGGCCGCCACCTATGAATGACCTGTATACACACAAAGACGTAGTACCATCAATACAGTTAAAATCACCACCGCCTATAAATGAAGTATATCCGTTAATGATACACATATTGCCACCACTTCCCACAGTAGAGTAGCGCGTAGTGCCGGCTACGCAGTTTTTAAATCCTGACAATATACCATTAAATCCTATCGCGGTTTCTGTGTTGCACTGTCCGCCGGCTATTACTGAGTGCTGTGAATTTAGCGTATTATTTTCACCACCACCAATAAAGCTAAACCCTGTTCCTGCATTCACTTTATTTGCGCACCCGCCGCCTATTACTGATGCAGGTGAACAGATAATGTTCGAATTACCACCACCTATGAATGAATACACGGTTAGTGTTGCATCTCCGCCATTATTGATCACATTACTTTGCCCGCCGAAGATGGAATTGAAGCTGGATGCATTGATGAGGTTGCTGCCACCCCCGCCTATGCTGCCGAAAGTGGCATTATTGCATACCGCGTTGCTTGCGCCCCCGCCTATAAAGCTGTTTTGTGCCGAAATTCCTACCGTGTTCGTTTGTCCGCCTACTATAGTGCTGGCACCGGAACTAGCTCCTATGGCATTTGACCGCCCGGTGCCTATAAAGCTGTGGGTGGCATTGTTACCGATCACATTTGTATCACCACCACCTATAAAGCTAAAATCGCTGCCGGCAAGTATATTGTTGGTATTGCCCCCTACTATGGAAGCACAGTCAGCGCCACATACAGCATTATATACCCCGCCTACTATATTAGATCGGTAGATAAACCCGGACCCGCCACCCGCAAAATCTGGCATGATACAGTTATGATCTCCGCCGCCGATGAACCCTGTATAGTTACATTGCATATCATGAAATGCGCCAAACCCTACACCTGACACATAAGAACATAATATACAGGAGTGGTATCCTATCACTATACCATTGTGCCCTGTAGTGCCCGCCCCGGTGGTTATATCCATAATGCAGCTGGCGTCGCCTGTCCCTATAAAGCCATTCCAGCCCTGTATGGTCATCTGGCAGCCGTTTACAATGGCATTAAAGCCCTTGCATATACCCGCACCCAGTAGTAGTACTTGGTTATTACTCCCCTGCACTATTGTACTACATGCATCCTTCATCACATGTGTACCTGCAGCGCTCAGTGCCCCGCCAAGAATTGCAGAGTCTGTAGCTGTGCCCGCTATAGTGCCGGCGTTAGCTCCTGCTCCGGTACTTCTCAGTGTTTGTCCTGCAACTGGGTCGCAATAGACACAAAAGGTAACTCCCATATAAATTTTTTTAAACGGTGAAAGATTTAGCTCAAAAAAATGCTGTCGATTAACACTATTTTTTATTACAACAAATTTACACAGAGGATCAGGAGCCTACATAATAAAAACAACCATATTTATTTCGTGGCAGGAAACAATATTTCGCAGGGAGAAACTTATTGCTCAAAGGTTAATAATAACGCTGGATGCGTATTATAGTAGTTAGCAAGAGCTATCAGCATTTCTATGCACAAGCTGCTGTAAGTGCCATTCTCTATTTTACTCAGTGTCGATTTGCTGATCTTTGTAGCAGCAGCTACTGTATCCAGTTTATCATCTTTCAGGTGTCTAAGGATGCGCAGTTTTTTGCCCAGCGCTATCAATACGTCCGGCAGTAAATAATGGTGTGTCATGGCAATGGAGTTTGTACCTTTTAAAGCAATATTTCCCGGTGTTAAAACATCACCTAACGTGATGGTACCGGGAAAGTTTTCATTTTATTGCATTTGAAAGCAATGTACAGGGTTGTCTATGCTGTTTCCAAAACTAGTTTCCGAACGGTCGAAAAAGTTTCTAAGCGGTAATTTCATGCTACTCTTGAACAAGCGTCCGCTTCTGTATAACCACCACTGGCGCGAGTGTTCCGACAGGATCACTCGTGTCTGCTAGCTCCTCCGGTCTGCGACCGGCACTAACCTTGATACAGCTAGATCACCCCCCCCACCAGCCAAAGGTCAAAATCCTATGTAACCCACGCCCACACCGCAAACTATTTTCTATCATACTACTAAAAGCGCACTATCATAAAACTTTCCCCTTGTTATTTCCATCCCTTCATCCGACCTTTGTTGGTCAGCATACCCCTTGCTCAGCCACCTACTGTTGTAACTAAGCACAGGACTAACAAAATGTCATGTAAGGAAAAATCAGGATTATCTAACCAAGGTGTAAAGTAATTTCACGACGGGACAAATTGCACACATGGGCAAAAAGTGCGCAAGAATTGGGCAATAACTGCGCAACTTTTGAGCAAGAATTGCGCAAAAAGTGCCCGCCCGACTGAATAGGCGGGAGCAACAATTTGGGCTATTTTTTCAATAAATAGTTGATTATCAATAGCAAGGTGCCTGTCCGGCTGAAATAGACGGGAGCAAAAATGTTGGCAATAAAAAAATGCAGCAAAAACTGCGCAATTCCCTGCTTCCTACGAAATCTCTTGATCTGTGATTTAGACATTATTGTCACCATGAGCTTGTCGAAGGGCGGAAAAAAGCAGAAATGAAACGGAAGCTTGTTTGCTTACTATTGATCTTGCCGGATTGCGGAAAAAACCGGAAGCAGTTCCCGCAGCTGTAAACATAACAGCTGAATATTGTAATTATTTGCTAATAGTGATCCATCAGGGGAAATCTTTCTTCGTCCCCCGGAGCTTTAAGCAAAGGAAGATGATCAAGAGAATCAAGGTTTAGTCAGTACTTCCGGTTCCGGAAGCAATCCCGCAGTTCTTAACTTATAACTATTTGATTGTCATCACCCATCACTTGCGGTTTCCGTTCTTCAGCCATCCGGAGTAAAACCGGAAAATCAACAATTATGTAAATTAGTAATCATATATTAGACGCATCTTTCAATCAGGAAAATCAAGGTTCAAAATATTTATTAATTTAATCATGTTAGATTTTTGCTGAAATTTTCGGAAAATTCTTGATTTTTTCTCCGAAAACAGTAAATTTGCACAAAATCTAATATTATGTCATCATTACGTTTTCAGGCTCTTCAAAACCTGTCATCAGGCGAAGAGAAAAAGATCTCCGGGTATGGAGATAAGAAAATAATGGCCATATTTGGCTGTAACGTATTCAATGGCCGCACCATGCGCGAATACCTGAGCGATGAAGCTTACAAAAGCCTCATGAATTCTGCAAAGAACGGAACAAGGGTAGAACGCAAAATGGCAGACCAGGTAGCTGCAGGCATGAAAGCCTGGGCAGAGCAACTGGGTGTTACCCACTTCACGCACTGGTTTCAGCCGCTTACCGGCACCACTGCAGAAAAACATGACTCTTTCTTCACTATCAAGAGCGATGGTACTGCCATAGAGCTTTTTGACGGTGACGCACTCATACAGCAGGAACCTGATGCATCCAGCTTCCCTAACGGCGGCATACGCGCCACTTTCGAAGCACGCGGCTATACCGCTTGGGATCCGTCCTCTCCTGCATTCATTATGGAGGCAGGCTCAGGCAAAACATTGTGCATACCTACTATATTCATTGCATACAACGGCGAATCGCTGGATCATAAGGCACCGCTGCTGAAGTCTATAAGTGCGCTGGATAAGGCGGCAGTAGATGTTTGCCACTATTTCGATAAGAATGTGAACAAGGTAGTAGCTACGCTGGGCTGGGAGCAGGAGTATTTCGTAATAGACGAATCACTCGCCAATGCCCGCCCCGACCTGATGATGTGCGGCCGCACACTTATAGGTCACAGCCCGGCAAAAGGTCAGCAGCTGGAAGACCACTACTTCGGCTCTATACCGGAGCGCGTTTACGCATTCATGCAGGACTTCGAACAGGAGTCTTACAAGCTGGGAATACCGCTGCGCACAAGGCATAACGAAGTAGCGCCTGCACAGTTCGAATGCGCACCTATATTTGAAGAGGTGAACATAGCAGTGGACCACAACACCCTGCTGATGGACGTAATGACCAAAGTGGCCAAGCGCCACAAGCTGAAAGCGCTGATGCATGAAAAGCCATTTGCAGGCGTGAACGGAAGCGGCAAACACAACAACTGGAGCCTTGCTACAGATACCGGCATCAACCTGCTGGCACCGGGCAAGACCCCACGTACCAACCTTATGTTCCTTACCTTCTTTGTAAATACAATTAAGGCGGTACATGATTATGCAGACCTTTTACGCGGCTCTATAGCATCGGCCAACAACGACCACCGCCTGGGCGCTAACGAAGCTCCACCGGCTATTATATCTGTATACATAGGCAAGTACCTTACAGAAGTGCTGGACGAAGTAGAATCGAGAGTGAAAGAAAAATTCACTGAGCAGGATGAAGTGATACTGAAACTGGACATACATAAGCAAATACCTGAACTGCTGATGGACAACACGGACCGTAACCGTACCAGCCCGTTCGCATTCACAGGTAATAAGTTCGAATTCCGTGCGGTAGGTTCTTCTGCTAACTGCGGTTCGCCAATGGTAGTGCTGAACACCATCATGACAGAAACGCTGAAGCAGTTCAAAAAAGATGTAGACGCACTGATAGAAAAAGGTGATAAGAAGGAAATAGCTATACTGCAGGTGTTGCGCGATTATATAGCCAAATCAAAGAAGATACGCTTTGAAGGTGACAACTATAGCGAAGAATGGGCAGAAGAAGCTAAACGCCGTGGCCTTAACAACTTCAAAACTACCCCTGAAGCGCTTGATGCATATGTAACAGAAAGCTCTAAACAGGTATTCTTTGAAAACGGCATATTCAGCAAACGTGAGCTGGAAGCGCGTCACGAGATCATGCTGGAAGATTATATCAAGAAGGTGCAGATCGAAGCCCGCATCATAGGCTATCTCTCTACCAACCATATCCTTCCTGCTGCCATCAACTACCAGAACACACTGATAGAGAACGTACGCGGCCTGAAAGACATAGGCCTGGATAAGAAGAGCTATAAAGCACAGCTGAACCTGGTAGAGGTGATCAGCGGCCATATACAGGAGATAAACGACAGCGTGGAAGCAATGATAGAGGCCCGCAAAAAAGCCAACGACACTGCGGACATACATAAACGTGCATTAATGTATTGCCACGAAGTGAAGCCATTCTTCGATAAGATACGCTACCACGCAGATAAACTGGAGCTCGTAGTTGACGATAAACTCTGGCCTTTACCAAAATATCGCGAGCTGTTGTTCCTCAGGTAATTAAGGCATAAAGCAAATAATCAGGAAAGGCCGTTCTATGAACGGCTTTTCTTATTTTTGGCCCTGCATGACGTTTAATTCCCTACAGTTCCTGGTGTTCTTCATGGTTGTTACCCTTTGGTTCTTCAGCCTGAAGGGCCAGAAAGGAAGGATATGGCTGCTGCTGTTAGCCAGCTGCTATTTCTACATGTCGTTTATACCTGAGTATATCCTGATACTGGGAGGCACCATAGTGATCGACTATTTTGCGGGTATACAGATAGAAAGAAGTGAAGGCAGCTCAAGACGATCGTGGCTTATCATAAGCCTTATAGCCAATATAGGCGTGCTGGCAGTGTTCAAGTATTACAACTTCTTTATAGACAATATAAATACCAGCTTCCTGTTCTTTGGCAAGCCTATGTCATTCCCGTTGTTGAAAATGGCATTGCCTATCGGGCTATCGTTCCACACCTTCCAGGCAATGAGCTATACCATAGAGGTATACAGGAAGAATCAGCCCGCAGAAAGGAACTTCATAGTGTATTCACTATACGTCATGTTCTACCCGCAGCTGGTAGCAGGGCCCATAGAACGGCCGCAAAATGTGCTGCCGCAGCTGAAGGAGTTCAGGGCCTATGACTGGGACAATGTAAAAGAAGGGCTTGCAAGAATGCTATGGGGATTCTTTAAAAAAGCGGTAATTGCCGACAGGCTGGCTATGGTGGTAGACCGCACATTTAGCCATACCTCTGAAACCTCGTCCATCGCATTGTTTATTGGCGCTGTATTCTATTCTTTCCAGATCTATTGCGACTTCTCCGGCTATTCAGACATTGCCATAGGCGCAGCAAGGGTGATGAATATACGCCTGATGGAGAATTTCAAGCAACCTTACCTGTCATCAAACATTACTACGTTCTGGGGCAGGTGGCACGTATCATTATCCAGCTGGTTTCGCGACTACCTGTATATACCCCTTGGCGGTAACAGGAAGGGCGAAGCGAGGCGCAGATTCAACGTATTCCTGGTGTTCCTGCTCAGCGGCCTGTGGCATGGTGCCAACTGGACGTTCATAGTATGGGGGCTGCTGCATGGCCTGTTCGTGATATTAACAGGCAATAGCCTGAAGAATGCAGAAGAGAAAGGATCAGCCATCATTACTACCGTAAAGACCGTGGCTACCTTTGTACTCGTCACGTTCTTATGGATATTCTTCCGCTCTCAGAATGTAGCAAGCGCGTTCTATTACATCCGTTTTATCTGTTCTTTCAAACAGGGAACGAACTACATTGGCATCAGTCATGCCGAGTTCCTGTTCTCGCTGCTTGTTATAGCTATAATGCTGCTGCGGGAAAAGTATATACCGGCACATTTTATCAGTAGCAATAAACGTTTCTATGCTTTCCTATTCTCTATGATAGTCATCTGTTATTTGTTTGGGGTATTTATTGAGAATCAGTTTATATACTTCCAGTTCTAGCATGCGGCATGTGATCAGATATATATGCATCTTATTTGGCCTTGCGCTGTTGTGGATATCCACATCGCGCACGGCGATGCAATACCTGGTAACGTTGCGCGATGTAAAGAATACATGGTGGGGGGTAGATGAACTAGACCACGGCGACCTTGCCAGCCTGTCTTACCTGTATAACATAAAACAATTCGCACAGCCCAAATGGATAGAGCCTGAACATGCAATATTCAATGGCGTTAAGCATACAGCACTATACATACATGGCGACAGCTATACCCGTTTTATAAAAGACACGGAGCAATTCGCCGGCCTGAGCAGCTACCATTTCATAGATCGTAACAGGGGTGGCACATTTCACCTGGACACAACCCAAAAGAATATCCTTATTATAGAAATTTCGGAACGCTATTTACGTAATTATTTCAGCAACCTCGATATATTCAGCAACTTCTCAGAGGCAGGCAATGATGGCCCTACCAGTAGTTCTTTGCTGAAAGAGATAACACCCCGGCTCTCGTACGCATCGTTTCCCGGCAACATTAAGCTGGATAGTATATTCAACGTAAATATCAACCAGAATTTACAATTCAACCTGTTCAACTACCAGTTTATTATGCCGATGTTTGGCTGTAAGGCAGCCATAAATTACTACTTGTTTCACAGGGCGTCTGGCGATGTTGTCATTTCCGCTGACAAGAAGTTTCTTTTCCTGAAAGAGACGGTAAGCGTAGATGACAAAAGCAGCTCTTACTCGCCATTGCCTGCAGATGAAGTAAGCGCGATCGTAGAACGCTTTAATACTATCTACGATCATTATAAACAGGCAGGATTTAACGAAGCGTACCTTTCCATTATTCCAAATTCAGCAACCATAAACCAGCCTGAAGGATATAATAACCTGATACCGGCAATTCAGAATGATCCGCAGCTGAAAATAAAAGTGATAGATGTGTATACCCCATTTACAATGTCGCAGGAGTTGGTATACCAGACCGGCGACACCCACTGGAACAGAAAAGGCCTGAAAATATGGCTGGACATTGTGAATAAGAAGCTCACAGAATAATAAGGCTCGCTGATTCGCCGTAAATGTTGAGCGATATTTGACTTATATTTGATTCTTTAAAATCAGCGTTAACTAATTATAAATGAACAATAATTTATTGTCAAAATATTCAGAAAAGAACATAGTGGTCTTCGGTCTGCTATGGGTACTTACTTTAGGCCTATATCTTCCTGCAGTAAAAGCCGGATGGACCATAGATGCCGTGGGCTGGATATATAACCTGAAACACCTCAGCTTCTGGGATTTTATCAACTGTACACAGTCGGCCACGCAGAGCATGTACCAGCTATACGCGCTAGACTTCCTGGTTTTCTATAAGCTCTTTGGTGTAAACCCTTATATCTGGAGCATCATCTTCATTTCATTTCATGCTTTAAATGCCTTTCTTGTATTCCGGCTTTGTAAGAATATTTTTTCCGACTCAGGAATTAACAATGGTAATGCTATAGCGCTATGCGGTACAATAATATTCACCGTCTGCCCGCATATATCAGAAGTGCTGATCTGGAAAGCCTGTTTTCATTACCTGCAGGGCTTTATGTTCATACTGCTATCACTATTGTGGGTGCAGCAATATCAGAAAGAACAAAAGGGTAAATATATTATCGGCGCTACACTACTATTTATATTATCAGCCTTCTCACTGGAGATCTTTTATCTCACTCCTTTCTTCATTTTAACCCTGGCACTCTATTATCATTTTGCTTTGGGATATAGCAAGGAAATACTGAAGAAAACAATGCTGTTTTTCTTTGTGCCTCACCTGTTGTTGCTGGCTGCTTATTTTATCGGCATTTATGCCCGTTATAAATTTTTCACGCCGCATGTCAACAATGTATTCAGCCAGTCGCTGACCGAATATTTTTCCAAGCCCCCAAAGTACCTGTTCCATATAATTACGCTTGGCCGTTATTTTTCTATTGAAGCAAAAGAAAAAGTTTCTGCATTCTGTGGCAATACCCTTTTCCTGATCGTATTCTATAGCGGAATAGTGCTGGCACTTCTGGATGGAGTAACCCGCTTTAAGAAACTGGACAATACGGGTAAAGCGATATTATTATTGTCAATATGGTCGTTGATGACGATAGCATTCCTGATGCCGCTGGCATTCCCGGGCACAAATCTGCTTGCATTCTATGACCGCTACACTTACTTTGCTGATGGTTTCATTTACATATTGCTGGCACTGGTGATAAGCAGGTATGTAAATAAATATATAGCCATTGCAGTGTTCTTTATCTATGCAGGCTGCAATATATTTTTCACTATGAAGGTGAATAAATACTGGAAACACTCTGCATATATAACTAACAGATTGCTGAACAACCTCCCTGATGCAGGCAACAAAACAGTATTACTCCTGAACCTGCCTGAAAACATGAACGGTATACCCATGATAGGCGCACAGCCTGAGGGAGAATATAAAATGATGCAGGAGATACTTACAGACAAACGTACTCCAAATGCGGTTTACGATGTGGCATCTTATAATATGCTGGACGAACATAATGGCGTACACATAACTATATCTAGTGACAGCATCATACACGTAACACTGAACCAATGGAAAACATGGTGGTGGTATATGGGGCATGGCGCTAAAAGCTACGAAAATGCGGAATACAAGATGAATATGCTGGACCCGGGACACTGGTATGAGCTGGTACTGAAAAAACCGGCATCTGAATATATGATGCTCTACCAGACCGGCGACCAGTGGAAAGTAGTGAACATGAATAAAAGAGACGAAGATCAGTACTAACAATACCAGCATAGTCTTTAAATAACTGTAACGCAATGAATGATTCGTTTTTATCCCGGTTGCCGGGTGGCAGAAATACCGGGATATTTATCTTGTTATGGCTGGTTACATTTCTCCTCTACATATCTGCAGCAAAAGCAGGATGGGTAATAGACGCTGTTGGGTTCCTGTACAACCTGAAGCATGAAAGTTTCGGAGATTTTATTAACCGCAAACATTCAGACGACCAGAGCTTTTACCAGGTACTTACCCTACAATACTATATAGGATACAAGCTGTGGGGAATGAACATGTATATGTGGAGCCTGCTTTATATTACGCTACAGGCCATAAATGCTTTTCTCCTATTTATCCTATGCAACAGGCTGTTCACAGACTCCGGCGCCAAGAACAATGTTTTAGTACCATAACTGGGTGTACTCTTCTTTACTATATGCCCGCACATATCAGAAGTGGTCATTTGCAAGGCGTACTACCATTACCTGCAGTCGTTTACGTTCATACTGCTCATCATGATATGGACGCAGAAATACCAACACGATCAACAACCGAAGTACCTATGGGGAGCGATGGCCCTGTTCCTGCTGTGTGTATTTACCCTGGAGATCTTCTATATCATTCCGTTCTTCCTCATTACAATTGCTCTTTATTACCGTTATGCACTGAATTATGACAAACAAGTGTTCAGGAAGACAATGGTCAATTTTGTAGCGCCCCAGCTATTGCTGCTCGCTATTTATTTTATCGCCTTATACGCCACTTATAAAAACCTGCATGTACACAAAATAGAGTTGCATGAATCGGCACTCACCTATTTATCGAAGCTGCCTAAATACCTGTACCACATTGTATTCCTGGGCAGGTTCTTTGCTACAGAAGATAAACATGCCGTATATACTGTACTGGAATCATCGGCCGCCATCATTGCGTTTTATACATTGGTCGTTATCGGCAGTGGGTATGTACTGGTAAAATTCAACAAATTAAGCACCAGTGCGCGCACCATGTTCCTGTTGTTTGTATGGGCTATGATGACACTGGCATTTGTAATGCCTCTTTCCTTCCCTGATCATTCGCTGCTTATATTTTACGACAGGTACACCTATTTCGCCAATGCATTTGTATACATGCTGGTAGTGATGCTGGCGCTGAAGCTAAAAAACAGGTATATAGCCTATGGTATATTCGTTATCTATGCGGGGCTTAACCTGTATTTTACGACCATGGTCAATGGCTATTGGAAAACTTCTGACATAGTCAATACCAGGCTGCTCAATAATCTTCCGGAAACAGGCAATAAAAAAGTATTGCTGCTGAACATCCCTGAAAATATGAACGGGGCACCCATGATAGGTGCACAGGCAGATGGAGAATATAAAACAATGCACGAGGTGTATACAGGCATACCGCTAAAAAACCAGGTTATTGATGTTGCCTCTTACAATATGACCACCGATACTGATGGCGTATACATAACTGTTATCAACGACACGACCATAGATATAGCGCTTAACCAGTGGGGATCGTGGTGGTGGTATGAGGGGCATGGGGCCAAAAATTATGAAACAGCAGACTACAGCCTTACCATGATCAATAAAGGCCGGGCATACAGACTTGTATTAAAGCAACCGGCTGAAAGCTATGCGCTGCTTTATGAAGTGGGTGATAAATGGAAGGCGGTGGACATGACAAAGAAGAATGGCATCCAAAAATAGCATACACTAATGAACGAAACAGAGACCAATACCACAGCAGCAAAGCTGGTACAGGCATTCCGGAACAACAATTGTCTTGTTTTCGGACTGTTTTTGGGGATCTTGTTTTTTCTTTACCTGCCTGCAGCCCATGCCGGGTGGGTATCAGACGTAGATGAATTGATCAACAGGATAGAGAACGGAAGTTTCTGGAATTTTATCAACGCTAAATTATCCCGTGGTAATCTTTACCATGTATCATGGCTGGCCTTTTACTTTATCTACCGCCTGTTTCTGATCAATTCATACCTATCCTTCGTTTTTATCATCTCACTGCAGGCAGTAAATGCAACGCTTATTTTTAACATCAGCAATAAGCTATTCGAAGCATCCGGCGTTAAAAAAGCTTTTGCCATAGCAGGCGGTGGAGCATTACTATTTTGCATTGCCCCCCATATATCTGAAGTAGTGGTGTGGCGTGCAGCATTCCATTACATACTGGCTATGCTGCTAATGCTTGGCACACTATGGAATGTGCAGCAATTTCTTACAACACCAAAGAGCAAGTATGCATTTGCAGCTGTTGCGCTTTTCCTTGTCTCTTCTTTTTCGCACGAGTTTTTCTACCTCACTCCTTTTTTTGTGTTGACCACAATACTTTACTACCGTTATATATTGAACTACGAAAAAACAACCTGCAAAAAAGCCATCCTTCAGTTTTTCGTTCCATTATGCGCAGTTATTCTCTTCCATCAATTATTGCTTACGCTCAATACAGGGATATTTGTAGGCACTTTAGAGTCCGAAGTGCATCAATCTGCATTGAGTTACCTGCGCAAACCGCCGCTGTACCTGTTCCATGTTATTTTCTTCGGCCGTTATTTTGCTTTTGATGATAATCGCTGGATATATACTTTATTCTCTTCCTGGCCTGGTGTGGGTTCATTTTATTGTATAGCACTTGCCGTACTCGTCATTCTTGCTGCCCGTTTCAGGCGTATGGCGAATGGCAATAAAGTGTTTATGCTTGTACTTACCTGGATGGTTGCATGTATGGCCCTGGTATGCCCTATGTGGCTGCCTGATACTATGGTGATCATATTTGACAGGTATAGCTACTATATGCTACCGTTCCTGTACATGTTGCTGGTCTTTTTGCTTGTTCAGCTTCCTACGCGTATCGCATTTCCTGCGTACATTATCTATAGTTGCATCAATATCTATTTTACGGTGCAGGTAAATACGTACTGGCATCAGTCTGCGCACATCAAGAACAGATTGATGCAGTCGTTCCCTGCTACAGGCGATAAAAAAATATTGGTACTGAATCTGCCTGAGTACCTAAATGGAGCGACTATATATGGCCCCTGGTGGCATTTTTCATTCCGCCAGGCACATAATCTCTATAATAGCCGAAAAATAACCGCTCCTATGTATGATGTAGTTTCTTACAACATGATCGGGCCTAATGACGGAGCTCATGTAGAGGTGATCAATGATTCTGTGATACACGTAACCCTCAATCAGTGGGGCACATGGTGGTGGGCAAATCTGACAGGTGCATATAGCTACGAGAACAAAGACTATAAATTTAACCTTATATATCACGGCCACTGGTATGAGCTC
>JAOQAP010000136.1 GCA_025963465.1 Flavipsychrobacter sp. | reverse complement strand
GATCAATGAGAGTGAGGCCGACTGGTTTCACCTGGATGTAATGGATGGCCGTTTTGTGCCCAACATCAGTTATGGTATGCCCATAATAGCACAGATGAAAAAACGTGCTACCAAGACATTTGATGTGCACCTGATGATAGAAGATCCGGAGCGCTACCTGGAAGATTTTAAGAAAGCAGGGGCTGATTACCTGACCGTGCATTACGAAACAGGTTATCACATTCATCGTACGCTTACTTCTATTCGTGCATTGGGCATGAAGGCCGGTTTGTCTATTAACCCACACACCCCGGTGAGCATGGTCAAGGACATCATACAGGAAATAGACCTGTTGCTGATCATGAGCATCAACCCCGGCTTTGGCGGACAGAAATTCCTGCCACTTACTTATAACAAAATAAGAGAGGCGAAAGAAATGATAACAAAGGCAGGCACAAATACGCTGATAGAAATAGATGGCGGTGTGACACTGGAGAACATAGGCGATATAGTAGCTGCGGGCGCAGATGTGCTGGTGGCGGGCAATACGGTATTCTCGGCTGCCGATCCTAAGGATATGATCAAAAAACTGAAGGCCACAGGGAAATAAATATAGGTTCATTACGTTCAATAGGTAGTATGGCGTTTAAGCGGGTAATTCTTTCTATCACTTTTATATGTTCATTTATATGCAGTTACGCACAGCGTGCCACTATTACCGGTGTGGTACGCGATGAGCATGGCAAGGGTATGGAGCAGGCCGTGATAACCGACGAGGTGACCGGCATAGGCACCTACAGCAATGCCAAAGGCTACTATACACTGGAAGTGGATGCGGACAAGAACCTGGGGATAGTATATGCATTTACAGGGTATCAAATGGTGCGCAAGCGTATATCGCTGGCGGCAGGTGAAACACGCACCATAGATATAGTGCTGAAAGAAGATGCTAATGAGCTGAAGACATTTACCAAAACAAGCGACCGTAAAAGGACCGAAGCCGGCCTTGTATACCTGGACCTTACCAAAGTAGATTTTATGCCCAGCACCATAGGTGGTGTAGAGGGGCTGATAAAGCTGGCTGTAGGGTCGCACAATGAACTGTCGTCGCAGTATAGCGTGCGTGGTGGCAGCTATGATGAGAACCTCGTGTATGTGAATGACTTTGAAGTATACCGCCCGTTCCTGGTACGGGCCGCACAGCAGGAAGGGCTGAGCTTTATCAATTCTGACCTGGTATCTAATGTGAACTTTTCTGTGGGTGGCTTTGGCGCTAAGTACGGCGATAAAATGAGCAGCGTACTGGATGTGTCTTATAAGCGGCCTACACATTTTGCAGGCTCTGTAAGCGCCAGCCTGCTGGGTGCCAATATGCACCTGGAGGGGGCATCTAAAAATCAGAAGCTTACTTACCTTATCGGCGCAAGGCAAAAGACCAATCAATACCTGCTGCAGGCACAGCCTACCAAGGGTGTGTACAGCCCGTCGTTTACTGATGTGCAGGCCATGCTGAACTACCGCATCAATAAGAACTGGGAAATGGAAGTGATAGGCAACTATGCACGTAACAGGTTCGTGTTCTTCCCTAAGAGCATGGTATCCAGTTTTGGCGTGCTTAACCAGGCTTACCAGTTAGATGTATTCTATTACGGCAGTGAGTTCGATCAGTTCGATTCACGTTTTGGTGGTATATCTACTACTTACCATAAAGACTCTTCAAAGCTGAAACTGAAATTCCTGGCATCGGGCTTCCAGACCAATGAATTTGAGACCTATGACATACAGGGCTACTACAGCTTTGGTGAGCTGCAGACCGACCAGAGCAAGGCGGACTATGGACAGATAAAATCTTACCTGGGTGCTGGTGGTATACAGAACTTTGCACGCAACTACCTGAATGTGAACGTAGGTGATGTGGGCTTCCGTGGCTCGTATGACCTGAAGAAGAACTATATACAGTTTGGCGCTAATGGAATGGTGACCAGCATCACTGATGACCTGCACCAGTGGGAGCGCAGGGACTCGGCAGCATTTACACAACCATATAGCCCCGATGCACTGGTGATGGCTAACTTTTTCAACTCATCTGCGAGCCTTAATTATTTCCGAATAAGCGGCTTTGTGCAGGATAACATTCGTTTCGATTCCGCCAACAGGTTCTCTGCTACAGTGGGTATCCGTTTTAATTACAGCGAGCTGAACAAGGAGCTGATCACCAGTCCGCGTATACAGCTGTCTTACAAGCCGGACTGGGTAAAGGATGTGGTGTTCTCTTTCTCATCGGGTCTTTATGCGCAGCCTCCTTTCTACCGCGAAATGCGCGACCTGCAGGGTGGTGTGAATACAAACCTGAAATCGCAGAAGTCGGCACACCTGGTGGGTGGTGTAGATTACAACTTCAGGATGCTGAACAGGCCATTCAAAATAAAAGCAGAGACCTACTATAAAAAGCTTTGGGACCTGGACCCTTACTACTATGACAACGTGCGTGTAAGGTACACGGGCAAGAATGATGCGATAGGCTATGTGTATGGTGGCGAGGTGCGCCTGTATGGCGATCTGGTGAAGGATGCCACATCTTTCATAAGCATAGGGGTGATGAAGGCAGAGCAGAAAATAACGGACAGTGCAGGTGTGCCGGGCTATAACAACTATTTCCCGCTGCCGTCAGACCAGCGTTTTACCCTGGGTATGTATTTTGAGGACTACCTGCCGAGGAACAAGAATTTCAAGGTGCATATCAATGCCATATACTCTACCGGTCTGCCGGTGGGGCCGCCTACAGGCCACCTGTATCAGGGTGTGCTGCGCCTGCCCGATTTTAAGCGTGTGGACATGGGCTTTTCAGCTTTGCTGCTGGATGCCGGTCGCAGAGATCGCCCGGCACACAGTTTCTTTAATAATGTGAAAAGCATATGGGCCAGCCTTGAGGTCTTTAACCTGCTGAGCATACAGAACACACTGTCCTATACATGGATACAGGACTGGACAACGCAGAAAGTATATGCAGTGCCTAATCGCCTCACTTCGAGGCTGCTGAACGTAAAACTGCTGCTAAACTTTTAAATAAACATTGTTTCTATCCTTTAAAAGTGTTGCTGGTGGCGGTTCCGGAAGATTTTTTTATTTTTATCTGAAAAACATTTTGTGGAAAACAGTATATGCTTATCTTTGCGCTCCCAATCAGTAATGAACGGCAGTTCTTAACTTATGATTTCGTAGCTCAGTTGGTAGAGCATCCCGATTTTATCGGGAGGGTCTTAGGGTTCGAGTCAGAATAAATAATATTAGTACCAGTTCTTAAAAATATTGATTTCGTAGCTCAGTTGGTAGAGCAATACACTTTTAATGTATGGGTCTTGGGTTCGAGTCCCAACGGAATCACTTGAAGCCTCGCGAAAGCGGGGCTTTCTTGTTTTATTGGCGTTGCAAACGCAGTACCGTCGCATCTTCGTTACAAACGAGGACGACTGAGGAGTATGTCCTGGCAGATTTCAGGATAAAAGAGAATTGGTGGGTAATCTTTTTATCATGTACCTGTAGGCCTTGTCTACCACGACAGAATAAGACTTATTAATAAACTCTTCTGAAGAATTATCATTCTTATTAAAGATCATAAGACACATTTGTCCGTCTTCATTCATCTCGAGGGCTACTGTGTATAGCTGTAATATATGTTTCAGTTTGGTGGTATTGCGCATGGAAGCATGAAGATAAAGAAATGACAAATAGGAATTGCTAGTGTCCAAACAGTTGCATAATCATGGCCAGTCTGAAAACTTTATCCCATTGCGTTAAGGTAGCAGATGGCAATAAAACAAGAATAAGCATACAAAACTCCACATACCTAACCAGAGCAATTAGCCTAAGTGAATTTACTTTTATTGATCTGTCTGTTTATGAATATTATTTCATCAGCTCACCGTTCCAGTTGTAGGATAACTCCGCATTGCGGGAATTTTCTCGTTTTGGCGAACTGTTTGACGAGATATTTAGCTTTGGGTATACAGAATGTTTTCGAAGAAGGGAGTTCTCGTTGTTCGGGAAGGTTCTGAAAGGCATCCCGAACAACGAGGTTCAATCTAATCTGTTTCAACTGTAGTGGTAGTGGTGGTTTCTTCTTCCACTATTTTTTCTTTTGGTTCTTCCTTTGGCTTAGTTGTTTCGGTTGTTGTTTCGGTTGTTGTTTTTGTCTGTGCCGGTTCTTCAGTCACCACCGTTGTCGTTTGCTTGCGTATTTCTGCTGTACTTGACATTTGATTTAATTTATTTGTTACAACTTTATAAGCTACAAAGATTGCGCCATCGGAAAATGCAAGAGATCTTGCTGAAAACGTTTTAAAGTTCAACCTGGCGAATATGACTGTTAGGTTTATTTTCCCAAAATCATCACATGGCACCATTTTTATCACTGTTGGGTTAAAAAAATATCAAGTTATGAAAACTACTATTAAGAACGTAAGCGCGAGAGTATTTCTTCTGTTTTTCAGCATGTTATTGGGCGTTTATGCTATGGCACAGGACGCACCTTCATCCCAGACTGAATCACATGCTGCAGTTAGCCACTCCGAATCAACGACGGCAGCTCCTGATGCAGCAATGTGGTACGCCAATCCTATTGTGTGGATTGTGGGTGGAGCAGTATTGCTCATCCTTATCATTTTAGCTGTAAGAAGCGGTGGAGGTACGACCGTTGTACGTGACGGGGGCAGTTCCAGAACTACTACTACTACCGTTAGAAAGGATTAATTGCTTTGTTCAGTTGCTGAAGTAGATACAGCCTTAAAAGTCCATCTTTTCTTCAATAGCTACTATTGGAAAAGATGGACTTTTACTCCTTAGTTGATTGCTTGTGTCAATTATTATCAGACTCTTTTAGCATCTTAATAAAGATCACAAAATCCACATGCTCCTTAGTGTGGTTATCATCATTCCCATGTGCAGCTTCATCCCTTATCCCCAACCATGCCGTTGCCTGCTTTTGGTATGCTGAAGCGTAGATGCAACTTTGTAGATATTATTCCATCATTTCACGGTTTCATTTGTAGACTTAACCCCATATTGTATCGCTGCTATAAGCACATCGATGTTTATGTTTTTCAGCGCTTTGAACTTAATGCAGTACCCGGTGACGCTTGCCTTGCCTAGCTGTTTTCCATAAGTTTGGGCCAGGTAAGTCTTGTCTTTAAGACCAAGGACATAAACCGAAAGCCCGGTTGTGTTTGCGCTCAACCCGATCTGAAAAAACTCCCTGGTCGTTCCGTTAGCGTATTTTATTGTGTACGATCCATATCCTATATTAGGATTACTGACCGTTTTATTCTCACTGTTTTTACCATCTTCAAACCATAATTTACATCCCGGTAACGCCTTGAGTATCAGCTGATGCAACTCCTGCATCTCACCACGTTTTGGTTCAGGTTGGCTTGCAATGTACTGTTTGATCTCTTCTTTTACGCTCATAGAAATTAGAAATTTGTTATCCAAATATACCGCGCCCTTTCTGAAATCAACGGGGTGTAATGCGACAAATTAAGGGAATATCACGCCGATCCTTTTATCTATAACAAAGGTCCTGATGCGATGTTTTGTTGTTCCGATGCCGGGAGACTATCTCCCTACCCTTTCATTGATATGCCTATTATAGGTCTTGACTCCTTTCCTGATCTTCCTCCCCGAAGAAACAGATAAGGGTATTGATGCGCATAAAAATCCGGTACCTACAGCTATTACTGCAGGTCTTATTCCGTCATTTCTAAATGGATAGCTGCCCAACCCACTAATGATAGCTATTATACCTACCTCATAAAAAGCGGCCCCTATAAAACATTTTCTTTTTCCCTTCCTGATCTGGGGTGATGCTTCCGCATCATTCTTAACGATCTTCTGTAGCCTGTTTATTGACCAGATGTTTTTTCCATTCATTTTATAAATGGTAGGAAAATTGTGCTTTTTACAGGATATAGTATCACTTTGTGCCCATGCGGTTGCACAAAAGGTATGGAATAGGATAGTAACCAACAACAGCAGCTTCATAAGCATTGTTTAGTGTACTAAAGATACAATGTTTTCTGCCTTTCAATGGACAGTAGGAACCGGAGAATATAGCTTCGTGTTACAGGTTTTTTCTGTCACCGTTTCAGGTAATGAAGCGCAACCAGGGAAAGGTTGATCGCGAATATCGCTTTGCTTATTTGATTGCCCTTTTATAATTGCACATGTAAGTGGTTAAGGAGTTTCTTTTCCATATTTAAGTGGCATAATAGTAGCGCTTTGTCCGGCGGGTAAAGTGACGATAAACAAATTGTCGTACTGGCTGTCATTAATAGTGACATTGAAAGAATTGTTGCTGATCGTTTTCAGCAGGTCAGGAACTGTGTTTGAGTGCCCTACAATGACCACCGCTTTTCCTCGGTTTGCAGAACGTATCTCATCAACCAGTTGTGCATATGGTTTACTGGTAGGGTATTCTGTAATAGTAATTGCTTTTGCAGTTGCCAGTGGCTGAACTGTTTGCCGTGTACGATTATAAGGGGTGGAATAAATAGCGTGGACCAGGGTGCTTCCTAGTATGCGTTTTAATTCTTCGGCTCTTAGTAGTCCATCGCTGTTCAGGTTAGGGTCGGTGCCGGTGGTTTCTTTTTCGGCATGCCGCATGATAATAAAGGTAGTAGTAGTATCACTTATCAAAGTAGAGACGGTGGTAGTGTCGTGTACTGCTACATAAACTGTATCTCTTTCCACAATGGTCTGGACCTTTGCAGAAGTTTCTTTTTTGCAATTGCAAAAGAATACAAATAACCCTACGAACAAAAAAAATGTCAAATTACGCATATAGAACCTCGTGTTAAGTATAGCAATAAGATAGAGCGGCCGTTTGCAGGCTCCTCTTCCTAAGTAAATTTACTCAAAATAAGATTGCGACATACTATGCCGATCGCTGAGCTTTGTTTGCTATTATGAAGGATGCTCTTTCAGTGAATTTTGTATGCTTATTATTATTTCTTTAAAACAAATTATATATTTGAATTTAAACACTCCTCATGAAAACATTAAGCTTAGCATTTTTGCTCCTTTTCCCATTTATCTCTTACGGCCAGCAAAGCCTGGTCCACTACACCAAGGAAGAAAAAGTAATTCCGAGTGACTTTGAAAACATCTCGGAAAGGACCAAAAATGAGTCGAAAGAAACACTGCGGGAACTTAGGTCGTACGTTGAAAAAAAAGAGGATGAACTACGGGAAGTATGGCAGGAAATAAATGCTGCCGAAAACGACCGTTCGTTGAACATTATTGACACCACAGTGGCTGAAGAATATCTCTGCCGGGTAGATTCGCTCAGCAAGGACACCCAGATCGATGAAACATTAAAGCAATGCCTCGGTGAGTTTGGCTATATGCCTGAATTTTATGGAACAAGAAAAGTAGGAGACCTGACCGTTATCACCGAAAGGGTACGGAAGAAACTGAGGAGTGTGAAGCAAAATGACCAGCTGCTGGCCATGCTGTATGTAAGCCAGGGCAATATTGACAAAGACCTCAACAACGCAAAGGAGCGGATAGACAGGTTTTATGGTGAGCTGTATGATGAAGGGAAGTTCAGGCTATGGATAACCTGCATTTTCTCCTGCTGTGTGGGTGGGCTACTGCTGTTCTTCTTTGTTTTCATTGGCCGCAACTCTGAAACAACTTTAGTGAAGGACTTTTTATCTACCGGCAACGGCCTCCAGTTCATTACTTTGTTCTGCCTTATTATTGCCATTATACTTTTTGGTGTCCTGGGCGTATTGGAAGGCAGGGAACTGGCAGCCATCCTAAGTGGAATATCAGGTTATATACTTGGTAAGGGCATAAGCATACCTAAGCCAGCGCCAAAGACAACTGTCGATGCTTCGCACGCATCAATAGTACGCTTGCAGGAAAAAAAAGAGTAAAACAATGAAAGACCAATCTAAAGAAATAACATGAAACAGGCAAAAGGAGAATTTGAAGTAAAGCTGCTTCCTCAGACCGATGAGCGCGCCATACCACTGTTTGGCCGAATGACCATTGACAAAGTTTTCAGGGGCGACCTGGAAGGCACCAGCCAGGGGCAGATGATAAGCACAGGTACAACTGTGTCCAACTCTGCAGGTTATGTTGCAATAGAAAGAGTAGAAGGCCGCCTAAATGGGAAGAAAGGAGCTTTTGCGTTGCAACATAATGCAATAATGAATAAAGGGGAAGGGTCACTGAATGTGATAGTTGTGCCTGACTCAGGAACGGATGAACTAACAGGGCTTACTGGCAAATTGAATATCATCAGGAAAGACGGAAAGCATTTCTATGAGTTTGATTATGAATTACCTGCTTAGAATTGCTAGTAGAAGAGCCTTCGCAATGCGAGGGCTTCTTTTTGCGCATAATTACGGCATATGCTGTATTGCCGGCAGTTGTTAGTACAGGTACATTTGCTTTATGAAAAACAATATAATCATGAGCAAGATATTTTGCATCGCCATTGCAGGTAGCCTTCTATTTACTGCGTGTAAGAAAAGTACAACTACTACACCAACAACTACCACCACAACTACTACGACAACTACCTCTACGCCCACGCCAACAGACGGCTGGATGCTTGGCACTACAAAATATAAGCAGGCATATTGCCTGAGACAGACTAACCAATTTGCACTGAACTGTGTAGATGCCACATCCGGAACGATAAACAGCTTTGCAGCGTTCTTTAGCGCTTATCCTACGGTCAGCGGCACATACCATATTGTAGCATTTAAGGTAGATTCTACAACAACCTATCCCGGCAAAAGTATAGGGGCTAATGATGTTATCATAACCGGGTCTATACCTAAAACGACAGGTAGCGGAGATAATACGTATTGGAGCGCAGGGCTGGAAGGAAAGGATGCGATAGTGACCCTAACTGCCGGGAAGATAAAGATAGAAGTGCCACAGGTGTCAGTCGTTTCAGCTGCAGATACGCTGAAGATAACGGGCACTATGATAGAGAATTAACCAGTATCAAAAGTTTCATTATTTTAAAGTGTAGCCTCCTTTTAATGAGGCTTTTTATGGTGTATACCAAGTCGTTTCCTCGGAAATAGGAGGTTGCCCGGGACCTGACTGGAAGCCATGATAAGAAAAGACAAAAATGCTATCTTTTATATGATCGTAATAAATGGTTGATGTAGGATTGCCTGGTATACTATATGTAAAAGCTAATACCTGGTCAGAGGAAAGGGTGGCATTATAGGTATATTTTGTGTAGTTGTAACCAAGCGTGAGCTGGTCATAAAATTGCAATGCAAAGGAACTGTCGGATAATGTTGTCCGTACATTATAAGAGGAAGAGTCGAACATGCCATAGCTGTGCCTGGTGCCATGCCACAAGCGTGTATTCGCAGCAAGGTATGTATAGACCGGATCTTTACACACCGATATCTCTTTCCACAAATTAAGGTTGGCAGGATTGCCATTTATTGTTAGCCTTACCACATAATCACCGGCTGCACTGTAAATATGAAAAGGGGTAGAATCAGAAGATGTGGCACCATCTCCAAATGTCCATGAGTACTGAGTGGCGGCAGGCAGAAATGCATGAAAGCGGAAGAAAAGTGTATCGCCGGCAATAGGCAGTCCTGTATAGTAGAAGTTGAAATTGGGTTCAATTGTGTCATTTTGGGTCACCTTATGTGCTATATCGTTATTAACGATCAAAGTAACAGTATAGATACCCGGAGCTTTGTAAATATGATTTTGAGGGCCGAACGAACTATTGACACCACCGGTAACCAATAAAGTGTCGCCATCGCCAAAATCCCAATGTTCTTTAAGGGTATTATTATTGCTCTGGAAATTGGTAATATATCCTGCTTTCTTGTTCCAGCATTTAAAGGAATAAATTACTGTGGGCGTAGTACTTACGGGAGTTGTATTCGAAGTACTATTTTTCTTGCAGCTATACAGCACGAAGCCTAAAATAAGAAACAGCAAATAGTTTTTCATAAGGTTTTTTAAAGATAATCATGAGATAATAAATAGCAACAATATCTATGCCAGTTTTTTTGTCGTTATCTGCCTTCAAAATGTCGCATATCGACCTTACATAAGTCGTTATGAGGCGATAACTTTGGTAACTTAAACATCTAAATACAAGCAGTATGCAAAAGATAACACCGTTCTTATGGTTTGATGGTAACGCGGAAGAAGCGATGAACCTCTATACCTCCATCTTTAGTAATTCGAAAATAGGCGAAATAGTGCGCTATCCTGAAGGCGCTCCGGGACCAGCAGGTTCTGTAATGACCGCAAGCTTCCAGTTGGAAGGGCAGGAGTTTACGGTGCTGAACGGTGGCCCGATGTTTAAATTCACTGAGGCAATATCCTTTGTAGTGCATTGCAGCAACCAGGAAGAAGTAGATCGCTACTGGGAAAAGCTAACTGCTAATGGTGGTGAGGAAAGCCAGTGTGGCTGGCTTAAAGACAAATTTGGGCTGTCATGGCAGATAGTGCCTGATGTGATGATAAAGATGCTGAAGGATGCTGACAAGGCAAAAAGCAACAGGGTAATGCAGGCAATGATGAAAATGGTAAAAATAGATATTGCTACCCTTCAGGCGGCATATGATGGTAACTAAATAATTGCTACATGGAAACGACAAAAATAGATAAAGACATCAGCGTGTTTTGTGTGACCGCCGTTTCATTCCCGGATGGTGTAATGGCTGCACATAAAAGGATACACGAGCTGGCGCCAATGGCTGAGGGCAGGATATACTTTGGCATATCACGCCCGGAAAAGGGAGTGATCACTTACATGGCCGGTGCCAATGAGCTA
>JAOQAP010000095.1 GCA_025963465.1 Flavipsychrobacter sp. | reverse complement strand
CTTTGGTTTGCGTTATGGTACAGGTAAAGCATCTTTTGGTACCTGGCTTTTTGCAGCTAACAATTGCTACGGTACATAATGCCGCTGCTACTATTATAGCTTTTCTCATGCTCGTCTGTTGTGGTTTTGAGTTAAAAAAAATACCTTAACTGGATGTTAATGCACAAATATACAGACTTACGCTAATTAATTCATCAAGTTCTTAATACTTGACGTACTCATAATTAGCGCGGTATCAAAATTGCGAACCTCCCTCACATTTTTCACACATTTTGGCGCACTTATTGCTGCAATATTTTGAGCCGTCATGTTGCCGAATTGTCAGTGTGATGAATTTGAAACTGGAAAATACTGATAGCATTTATGGATCTGATGGCATGATGGCGCCTTATTATGTCGTACATCGGCAGGTGGTGCTGAAACAAAGCGAGAGTGTTCATACCCGATTACAGGAAGTTGAAAAGGATTAGACATAGACAGAATACCAGCGCCATGTAGCTCAATAGCGAACTGCGTTAACCGCGTAGAGCTAGCCCGAAGTCCCGCGGAGCGATTGGACTTTGGGGGTCTTTTTCTTTTGTTACTTTTCTTTTGGACAAGCAAAAGAAAAGTAAACTCACGATGGATTTGCTCGCTACAGGCAAACACAACCCACAGGAAAAAAGCGGAAGCAATCCCGCAATTAAAAGCGCCGTCCTACTGCAAAAAAGTGCCTGCCCGACTGCATAGGCGGGAGCAACAATTTTTGGCAAAATCACACTAACTCCCTGACAATCAATTTCAATGTGAGCAATAATTTTGGCAAGAACATTGAGTGCCGGGACTAAAAAAATCCGTGTAATTCCTGAAATCCGGCAAATCTGTGATTCAGACATATCGAGTAATGCTATTTAGCAACATCAAGGTAAATACCGGTTACAAAGCGGGAGACCACTCATAGGCACAGGTAGGCCGGCACACATAGCTATGCCCCATCCCTGCGCCAGCCAACAAACAATACCCCCGGAAGAAACCGGAAGTCATCCGGAAATTAAACACCCATTCCGGAAGCAAAGCCAGTAGCCGTATTTACCCATCTACCCATAAATGGTTATTGACAGGTGTGGGTGCTGAAAGTAAGTTTGTGATGTTCTAAAAAAACAGGAGCAAGCCGAAAATCCTGGTAAGAGTAGGCACCCACTAAAAACAATGATCATGGTAACTTCATACACTGAGACCCGTACATGTAATTGTACCAATGCGTCACTTATGGGCACAACTATAGCAATGCAGTACAATACCGGCCCGGTTGTTAACAGGGTAGTGGGCGCAGCGCCGGAACTGCCGCCTGCAGGTGGTGCGTCACCGGGGTGGGATATCGATCTGAGCGGAAACACTATTCGCATCGATTTTCTGCCGCTCGGTACAAACTATGGCATTGGCGCTCATTTTACGTTCAGCAATATCTATCCTTTACTTGCAGGCTGTCCACTGGCGTTTATCAGTGGCATATCTGTAATTACCAATAAGCCGGCCGTTCCGTTTGACGTAGCCGATGCTGCATCGTTCACAGCGCATAGTGTTACCGTGAGCATAGTGCCGGCCGGTGGCATACAGGACTGGTGCCAGGGTGATTATATACTGGTCAAGCTGAATTTTGCCTGTTAAGAGATAGTTCCCACGGTCTGCCGGGGCGAGGCATGAAAAATGTGTGACGTAAAGCGAATAAAAAAAGTGGCTGCATCTGCAGCCACTACTTGATCACCACCCCTTCTCACCAAAAAGGTTATACATGGTATGTAAAACGTGTCCATTCGTTTTTTACAGTGTAAAGATGGGTCTGTATGCGCTGGCGAAAAATGATCTTAAGCAGTACAGCGCATGATCTTCGTCATCTCAGCATCCTGTCTACCAGGTGCTGCACCTTTGGGCCAATGAGTAGTATGGCCGGAATGACCACCAGGTAAGCAATGCCCCAGCTGCGCAGCCATATGACCGGGAAGCGAGGTGAAAAGCCGACATTAATGCTCAGCAAGGTAAATGATATGATACCGGTAGTGACGATACCCATTATAAGTGCAAAAGCGATACGATGTTTCATAAATAGTGTGTTTAGTTGCAATTCTGATGTAAAGGTAGTATAAAATATACCGTTCGGTATATTTTATACTATAACGATTGATTACTGTGCAATAGAAAAAAACATCATAATAATCAGGCTCCCCCAAAAAATCACCCACCCCCGTTACCCGTTACTGTCTAATTTTATGGTCAAATCATTGATCATGAAACGAATTTTATCTTTTGCAGTTATAGTATTGCTTGGCACAAGCACATATGCCCAAATGACAGAGCCTGCCAATGGTGGCAGCAGCAGGGGGATAACAGGTGAGCTGATAGGGCTTACTAACGTAACAGTGAACTATGGCCGCCCGGCAGTAAATGGCCGCGAGGGTAAGATATGGGGCGACCTCGTATATGCCGGGTTTAAGAACCAGGGTTTTGGCAGCGGCAACGATGCGCCATGGCGTGCAGGTGCCAATGAGAATACCATTATCGAGTTCAGCACTGATGTGCAGATAGAGGGCAAGCCACTGGCCGCAGGTAAGTATGGCTTCTTTGTAGCTTACGGTGCAGACAACTGCACGCTGGTATTCAGCTCCAATACAAGCAGCTGGGGCAGCTATTTTTATGATAAGAAAGAAGATGTGCTGCGTGTGAATGTAAAACCTGTGGCGCTGAAGGAAAGCCAGGAGCGTTTGGTATACGAGTTCAGCAATGAGAAGGACAGCAGCGCTACCCTGAGCCTGAAATGGGAAAAGCTGGCAGTGCCGTTTACTATATCTACCAACCTGCAGCAACTGCAGCTGGCATCATTTGAGCGCGAGCTGCGCGGCGATAAAGGCTTTGATGCACACTCTTTTATCCAGTATGCCGACTACCTGTCTGAGCACAATATAAAGCTGGACGAAGCGCTGAAGTATGCCAACCGTGCTACGCGTAGTCTGCCAACCTTCCAGGTATATATGCTGAAGGGCAACATACAGGAAAAGCTGCACATGCAGCCGCAGGCCGACAGCAGCCGTATGCTTGCGCTGAAAGCAGGTAACCCGCAGGAAGTACATAACTACGCACGAGGCCTGCTGAAAGAGAAAAAGAGCAAAGAGGCTATGGCTGTGTTCCAGGCAAACTATGACAACCACCCCGGCATATTTACTACTACTATAGGTTTGGCGCGTGGCTATGCTGCTACCGGCAAAAGTAAAGATGCGCTGAAGTATGCCAACAAGGCGTTGCCACTGGCACCGGACGAGCGCAACAAGAAAGCGGTAAATGATATTATTGCTGCCATAAAGGACGGCAAGGACGTAGAAGCTATTTAGTATTGGCGGCTATCCAGCTTGTGAAGGCGGAGACCCTTGTCCACTCCATCACCTGGCCATAGTAGCCTGTTTTCATGAGCTGCGCAACAAATACGGGACTGCCATGGCATATGCCTACCAGTTGCCAGTTGTTGTCAACCATCCTGAACAGCCCGCCGCCGCTGTCGCCGCCGCTCACTACGTATTCCAGCGGGCGGGGTATGGCGCTGCCCATTTTGTTGCAGCAGGTAGCATCGGTGGGGTGGTCCATGTCGCACAGCAGCAAGGTAGGCTTACCGTTGTATACAGGGCCACCTATGGAATCGATCACATTCTCACCTGCGAGTTTTACATCAGCAGGCATAATGTTTGCGGGTGCATTTGCTGCTCCCCGTGCCCCGAAACCTGCCCCGGAAACATCGGCATGTAATTCATCAAATGCTTTGTTGAGTATAGCCGGGGTTACGTCTGTGATAGGTTCATTAAGCTCCACTATCGCCAGGTCGCAACGCTTTTTTGCGGAAGTATCGTAAGCGTCAGGATGTACCGTTATTTTTTTGATGCTGTATTTCTTGTCGTTGAGCACAATGGTGAAATCTGCCGGGTTGCCGGCATGTGAGCCAATAGGTGTATTGGAGATGATAAGCTGGTCGCCCTGTTTTATGGTGTCTTCCCTGAACGTATGCTCCTCGAAGCAATGGGCCGCAGACAGCACATGCCTGCTATCTATAAGCACACAGGATGCGTATTGCCTGTTGTTATGTAAGAGCTGTCCTACACAATTGAATTGTGGTTGTGCGCCAAGGTCGGCACAGTCGCGCGTGGTTTTATCATGCCTGTATATACCGGCGGTGGCTGAGTAGCAGATAAATAACAGGGCAGCAGCTATAAAATGGACCTTTTTCATTTCCGGATCATTAGGACGACTAAATTAATGAATTCCGGGAAATGAAATTCAACATGTTTGTTTCTATTTTTCATTAAATTTATGTCATGAACGCATTTATAGGAACGGGATTACTAGGGTCGAACTTTGTACGCGCTATGCTGCAAAAAGGAGCGCAGGTGCAGGTGTGGAACAGAACAGCTGAAAAAGCAAAAGCACTGGAACAATATGGCGCAAAAGCCTTTGATAATGTAGCTGACGCTGTAAAAGGTGCGGACAGGATACACCTGACCTTGAAAGACGATGCCTCTGTCAATGAGGTGCTGGAGCAGGCAAAAGCAGGCTTTGGGCGGGGAGCTATAATTATAGATCATACTACTACTACGGCGCAGGGCGCCGCAGAGCGCACAGAATTGTGGAAAGGCAGAGGTTACACCTACATCCATGCCCCGGTATTCATGGGCCCGCAAAATGCGCTGGAAAGCACCGGCAATATGATGGTATCAGGTGACCAGGAAGTAATTAAACAGATAACGCCGGAACTTGCAAAAATGACTGGTAATGTGCTCAATTTTGGCACAGACAATAACAAAGCGGCAGGCATAAAGCTGATAGGCAACCTCTTCCTGATAGCTATGACAGCGGGGGTCGCTGACTTACTTGCATTGTCCAAAGCATTGGGTATATCTATCGAAGAGATCAACACTCTGTTCGCATCATGGAACCCCGCTGGTTTGCTGCCTGCGAGGCTGAAGAAAATGACCTCGGGTACATTTGATCAGCCTTCATGGGAGCTGAGCATGGCACGCAAAGACGCTGGCCTGATGATGCAGGAAGCAGAACGCGGAGGCACGTCACTTGCTGCCATACCTGCCATAGCAGCAGAGATGGATAAATGGATAGCCAGAGGCCACGGCAGTAATGACTGGACGGTGATAGCAAAGGACGCTGTCGAATAACGGGAGATACTTGCAAAACAATGGCGTTAGCAGCGGTATACAACCACAGCTAACGCCATTATTTATTTTTGCTTCTATACTAATCTTCCGCGGTATCGCCGAAGAAGAAGGTCTTGATCACAAAGAACAATATTAAGCCCAGGATAATTATCCCGATCCAGCTTGACGCGGCTATGTGTGGTAGTGTCATATTATGTGTGTTTGGCGCAATTTATATAAAAAACTTCGCTATTTATTAATGGTGGTGTTCAATAACCATTTGTTAACCGAAATTGACCATTACGGCTTTAACTTTTTCTTACCCGCTTTTAACACTTTTCTAATACGTGCTGGCAATAAATTTGATGTAATAATTCTAAACAATTAAAACATCAGACAGCTATGAAAGTAAAACTGATCCCGGTCGTTGTTACAGCTGCATTGACATCTGTAACAACATTAGCGACCATAAATTATCTGCAGCATAAGGTGCCTTATTTTGCTGCCGCGAAACAAATACCTGCACCGGTAAACTATGCATCTTATGCATCGGTAAACAATAATACACTACCTGCCGGTTCTGTAAATTTTGAGCTTGCTGCGGCGGCATCTGTGAAAGCAGTGGTGCACATTAAAACCACAACTGCGGCCCGTACGGTCGTTGCCAGTGGTAATGACGTGTTCAGCCAGCTTTTTGGCCGACAACAATATTACATACCATCACAGATAGGCTCCGGTTCCGGTGTAGTCATCTCTCCGGATGGATACGTGGTGACCAACAACCATGTGGTAGCAGATGCCAACGAGGTGACGGTAACTTTCAACGACCGCTATACGGCAACTGCCAAAGTGATAGGTACTGACCCAAGCACAGACATAGCCCTGCTGAAAGTGGAAGGTGATAAGAACCTCCCTTACATGGAGTTTGGAAACTCTGATGATGCGAGGCTTGGCCAGTGGGTGCTTGCAGTAGGTTACCCGCTGACACTGGATGCGACTGTGACAGCAGGTATCATCAGTGCAAAAGGCCGTTCACTAGGTATCAATAAGCAAAACTCATCTTCTATTGAGTCGTTTATACAGACAGATGCGGCAGTGAACCCCGGTAATAGTGGCGGTGCACTGGTGAACACGAACGGACAGCTTATTGGGATCAACTCCGCGATAGCATCACCTACCGGATCTTATGCGGGTTACTCTTATGCCATACCAGCCAATATAGTGCGCAAGGCCGTAAATGACCTGATGAAGTATGGTACCGTACAGCGTGGCTACCTGGGTATACAATACCTGGATGACAGGAACGTATCTGCCGAACAGTTGAAAGAACTGGGCATCAACAAGAGTACCGAGGGCGTATATGTAATGAACGTATTGCCAAATAGCGGCGCTGCGAAAGCGGGCATCAAAAAAGGTGACTTTGTAAAACAAATAAACGGTGTGGCCGTAAATAATCAACCTGAGCTACAGGGGCAGATAGCCCGCTATCAGCCAGGCGACAATGTAAGTATTTTATATAGCAGGGGCGGTGTAGAAAATACAGCCAGTGTGCAGCTTACGAATATGAACGGTACTACCGATATACTGAAAGCAGGAAGCATGAGCAAAATGCTTGGCGCCAGCTTTCGCCCGCTGACGGATAAGGAACGCAATAGCTATAACCTGGATGGTGGCGTGCTGGTGGCAGATGTGGGCAAGGGAGCTCTTGCCAAAACACAGATGCGTAAAGGTTTTGTGATTACCAGTGTGAATGATAATGCCGTTGGGTCCGTGAGCGATCTGCAGCAGTCACTGGCAAGCAACAGCAAGCTACAGATAGCGGGATTTTATCCCGGCTACCAGGGTATGTATTATTACAGCCTGAATGGTGTGGACGCTATGGCTGCGGAGCAGTAGTTTTTTCAATGGAAGCGATTCTATTTGATTGGTGGTTCGAGGGCCTCACCATGACAGGGATTCGGAATTTGGATAGGGAGATAGGGTGGAAAAAAGAGCGAAGCATATGCTTCGCTCTTTTTTCCACCCTATCTC
>JAOQAP010000094.1 GCA_025963465.1 Flavipsychrobacter sp. | reverse complement strand
TTTTGGTTTTCCGGATATGTGAACTTGAAAATAATGCAGTCGAACAAAGAGATAACGGCACTGTTGAGATTACTGGATGATCCTGATGATGAGGTATTTGATACCGTAGCATCTCAGCTGCTGCATTATGGCAAGGACATCATACCCAACCTGGAGCAGTTATGGGAAGTGACGGTGGACGAAGAGGTGCAGGAACGTATAGAGCTGTTGATACACCGCGTACACTTTGACGACCTGCAACAGGACTTCTCTGAATGGAGTCAGGCAAAACATCCTGAGTTGTTGCGTGGTGCTATACTTGTGGCCCGTTACCAGTTCCCTGATCTTAATGTACCGGCCATACTTGCCCAGTTCGACCAGATGAGGCGCAATATATGGCTGGAGCTGAACAACTACCTTACTCCTCTTGAGCAGGTAAATGTATTCAACGGGATCCTCTACAATTATTATAAGCTGCAGGGCCACGAGCTCACCGAGCGCGATCCTAAGTTCTTTTTCATCAACCAGGTCATGGAGAGCAAGCAGGGCAATTCCTATTCCATAGGCATCCTGTTCCTGGCGCTGTGCGAAATGCTGGACATTCCCATTTTTGCGGTAGATGTGCCGCGCCAGTTCATCTTTGCTTATATAGATACCCTGCACAGCTTTATGAACAGGGATAATGAAGGTACACAGCAGGTGCAGTTCTACCTCGATCCTATAAGCGGCATGGTATATACCCAGATGGACGTGGACAATTACCTGCGCAAACTGAATGCCACCGATACCGAAAATTATTTTGCCCCGCTCACAACCAAACGCATCATTTACAAAATGATGGAAGAGCTAAGCCTCTGCTACCGCTACCTGCGCGAAGAGCAAAAGGCAGATGAGATACAACAGCTCATGCAACTGCTCATAGAGCCGGAGGCAGAATAATACCAACTATATAGTGGTTAGTCAGCCAGCTCTATCCATACAGGGCCATGATCGCTGCTTTTCTCCCAGCCACGCACATTCATGTCTACACCGGCGTTGATCAGCCGCTTATCCAGTTGCGGATTGAGCAGGAAGTGATCTATACGCAGGCCGGCGTTGCGGCCGTATGCATCGCGGAAATAATCCCAAAAAGTATAGATAGTTTCATTGGGGTGCAGCTTACGCAGTGCATCTGTCCAACCCTGTGCCATCAGCTTTTTAAATGCCTCCCGTGTTTCCGGTCGGAAGAGCGCATCCTCTGTCCAGCGTTCGGGCTTGTAGGCATCCAGTTCTGTGGGTATTACATTATAGTCGCCCGCAAGCACTACCGGCATCTTGCCCACATAAAGCTCCGCGGCATGTTTGGTAAACCGTTTGAACCAATCCATCTTATAATCGAACTTAGGCCCCGGGGCGGGATTCCCATTAGGCAGGTACAGGCAGCCAATAATAATACCATTGACAATGGCCTCTATATAGCGGCTATGGAGGTCTTCAGGATCGCCGGGCAGTACACGCCTTACTTCCTGTATCTCCATATTGTGCGCCAGTATAGCTACACCGTTCCAGCTTTTTTGCCCGTGCCATATAGCATTGTACCCTGCGTCTGTTATAGCCTGCAGCGGGAATTTTTCTTCGGGAGCTTTTAGCTCCTGGAGGCACGCCACATCAGGCGTTGTTTCTTCCAGCCAGCGTAGCAGTACAGGCAGCCGCCCGTTGATGCCGTTCACATTATAGGTTGCTATTTTCATTTTGGTAATGGTTCTATTGAATACCAAGATAAGATAAAAATCAGACCATATAAACACGTTTGATCACATAGTTACGAGAGAAAATCCCGAAGGGATGACATTATTATAGAAATCCGGGATTCCTAACATTGAACCCCGAAGAGGTGACATTATTTGCTGCTCATGTAATCAGCCGTATGATTTATCCTAAAACGGAGTTGAAAATAAAACGGGCGCCTAATAACATATAATGGCATTGTACATCAGCTATTTAGCTACGAAAAAAAGATCTGTGATAAACAGCTACGTGCTTATCATACTACACAAAGTGCATCATCACAGATACTTGTTTTTATTAAACCGTTTCTCTGCCTCATCTTTGTGCCCGTTTTTATCAAACCCTGTCATTATGCATCATGAAAATAGCTACCGTGCAGCAATAAGCCGCTGGCGGAGCATGTCGCAACTGGAAATAAAAGAAGACCTGGAAGCGCTGGCAAAACGCCGTAACCAGGCAGAGGAAAAAAATGCAATATTATCGGCGCTCTTTCCCGAAGATCAGGTGAATGAATGCGCAACTGCGCAAAAGTTGGGCAAGAGTGCGCAAGAATTGGGCAATTTTCCGGAAGAAAAACATTGATTATCAATGAAAACGCACGAAATAAAAAAATGCCGGGAAAAATTGCGCAGTTAAGTTGCGCAGGAAAATAAGAAACTGCCACGGAGCAATGCCAAACGGAAATACTTTACTTTTGAGCATTAGCAAAACACATTGAACCTTTCCTTTTTCATAGCGCGCAGATACCTGGTGAAGCAGAAGGGAACATTCTCTTCCTTTATCATAAAACTGGCTATTGTAGCTACTGCACTCAGCGTAGCTGTAATGATAGTGGCTATGGCCATAGTTACCGGGTTCAATTATTCGGTCACAGATAAGCTGTTCAGCTTTATGGGTCATGTGCATGTGGTACCGTATGATGCGTCGCAATCGAATACTATTGCCCCGATTCCGGTCCGTTACGATGCTGCGCTGGTAGCGGGCATCATGCAACTGCCTCATGTAAAAGCGGTTTCCCCATTTGCGCAGCGCCCTGTAATACTGCAGGCACATGGACAAATGGATGGCCTGCAGCTGAAAGGCGTGAATGAAAACTATCATTTCCTCGGCGGTATAACCACTACAGGTGCGGGTATAGACTACCGCGATAGCAATTACTCAAAACAGGTACTGTTATCACAAACCACTGCCGACAGGATGAATATAACGCTCGGCGATACCGTACAGCTCGATTTTATAGAGGGTGGGGTGCCGCGTATACGCAAAGTAAAAGTATCCGGTATCTATCACAGCGGTATGGAGGAGGTAGACAAATACTATGGTGTATGCGATCTGCGCCTGATACAACGTATCAATAACTGGAGCGCCGACAGCATTAATGGTTACCAGGTAGATCTTGACGACCCTAAGTATGCAGATACAGTATCGGCCTTCATTCACTACAATCTCACACAACCGCCAATAGAATCCTATACAACGGTGGAAAATTACAATTTCATCTTTGAGTGGCTGGAACTTCAAGGCGTGAACGGTACCATACTGCTGTCTATAATGGCTATTGTAGCCATCATAAACATGGGCGCAGTGCTGGTAATATTAATGGTAGACCGGGCCATGATGATAGGCCTGCTCAAAGCGCTGGGCATGACCTTTGAAGATACGCGCAATATATTTCTGTGTATAGCGGGACTGATAGGTGCGGCGGGCATATTGCTCGGCAATATCATAGCGCTCACACTCTGCTGGCTGCAATTGCACTTCGGGCTGGTGAAACTGCCGGAAGAGACCTATTATATGCGCCATGTACCGGTAAAAATAATCTGGTGGCAGATAGGGGTGATAGATATTGTTACCTTATTGCTCTGCATACTTTGCATGTGGCTGCCTGCGTTGTATATTCGCAGGATACAACCGGCAAAGGTGCTGCAGTTTAAATAGGAGCCTCACCCCAGCCCTCTCCGAAGGAGAGGGAGATGTTACGTGAAAATATAAGAATAGTGATTGATGAGCAATAAGGCCGCATATAAAACAATCTGTGAACAGCAAAAGGTGCCATTGTTCCTGCAACCATGGTGGCTGGATGCTGTATGTAATGGGTGGGACGTGGCTATAGCACGTAAAGGAGATATGGTAACAGGTGTATGGCCATATGCTATAGATAAGAAAATAGGGGTGACCATACTACGCAACCCGCGGCTGACACCTTACCTGGGCCCGGTGGTATTCTTTCCCGCAGATATTAAAGAAAGCAATGCAGACAGCTTTGAACATGAAACTATAAACGACCTGGTAAAGCAAATACCCGAAGCCAAAGTATGGGACCTGGCACTATTGCCCGGAATGAAGCAGACAGGTATTTTCAAAAACAATAATTTACAGGCAGTAGCACATCAAACGTTCCTGCTCAACCTTACTGTACCTGAAGAACAACTTCTGTCGAATATAAAAGAATCTGGCAGGCGCAATATACGCCAGGCTGAAAAAGAGATAGAGATAACCAGCAATGTAGCTCATCTGAAAGACCTGTATAATTTTCAGACGAGTACACTCGCCAATAAAGGAACTTTCCTGCCAAGCTCTCTGGCCCAACTGCAACAACTGATGGATGCATGTATAGCCAACAATGCTGCAAAGCTTTGGGTGGCAAAGAGCGGTAACGCCGTTCAGGCAATAGTTTGGCAGGTATGGGACAAGAATTGCAGTTATTACCTGATGGGCGGACAAAACCAGGAAGCAGGCAGCAATAAAGCCATGACAGCTCTTCTATGGCAGGCGATCAGGTATGCCAAACAACTGGGCCATTCCACCTTTGACTTTGAAGGCAGTATGGATGAAGGAGTAGAAAGATTCTTCAGAAGCTTTGGCGGCCAGCGTGCATTATACCTCGTACTGCACCGAAATGATTCACTTCTTTGGAAGATGAAAAAGATGATAAGGTGATTTGAAAACGCGGTAAACTTTTGTCTATGAAAGCAGCGCTGTCCATTCTTTTCTTATTGCTTAGTACCCATGTATATTCCTTGCAGGCTATCTTCCCGGACAGCTGTAACACAATACTATGGGGTATAGTAAACGCAAAAGGAGATACATCTTATCTGTTGGGTACATTTCATGAATTCGGGAATGTATTTTTCGATTCGCATTCACCGTTAAGGTCAGTGTACAGAAGTGCTGAGTGCATAGCAACTGAGAATGACATGCGGCCTATCAGGATTGCGAAGAATGAGACAATAAAGCTGTCCCGAAGCGACAGGCAATCGCTCGAAAAATATCTTGGCAAAACGCATTCTGCTTTGACCATGAAAAGTACCAGGTACCTGCCACCGGCCAGTATATCCTACTTTTTGTTGCATGAGCTATACATCAGAGTGTGTAACACGCATGAGGCCGAAGACGTTGCTGTTATGGATGAGTATATAGCTAACGGAGCAAGAACAGCCGGAAAGAAGCTTGTGGGGCTGGAAAGCAGCGCTGACGTGCTGAGTGTGTTCAATAAAATGGCCGGTACAAATGATAACTATGATATAAAAGGAATAGAGTCACTCCGGGATATTATAGCAAACCCTGACAAATACGTTGATAGTGCCCGTAAACAATGCTGGGAAGCAGACAACTATAAAGCGCTTACCATCAATTACCATTTTTCCAAACACTCGACGGAAGATGATACGTTGTATGCTGAGATCATTGACAAACGGAATTATACTTGGATGGATACTATACCTCAACTTCTCGAGGACAACAGGACGTTCATTGCAGTAGGTCTGAAGCATCTGTTCTACAAGAATGGGCTTATAATGTTGTTGAGCGCAAAAGGCTATACATTATTTCCTGTCACACTGACGAAGATCGAAAATTTCCACTACAAAAAAGCACTAAAGAAATAAAGAAGTATCAGAAAGAGCAGCTTATAATAGCTTGCTGGCGTTTAGCTTATCCAACGCATTTTTTGCAGCTACCTGGCCGGCTTCTTTTTTGTTGTAGCCTGTACCGGTTGCCATCAGCTCACCGTTTACCATGATACCTACTGTGAATAATTTGCGGGTAGCATCCATTTTTTCTTCGAGCGTGTCGAAGCTCATGGTGTGATTGTTGCGCTGTGCCCAGCTGAGGAGCTGGTTCTTATAGTTGGTGTCCGTGCTCTCCATCGTGTCCAGGTCTATGTACTCACGTACCAGCTGGTTTAGGATGAATTTGCGGGTCTTAATAAATCCCTGGTCCAGGTATACCGCGCCTATAAGTGCTTCCAGCGCATTGCCAAAGATGTGGCTGCGGCTCAGGCTGCGATCGTTCTGGTTATACTTTACCAGTTTGTTTAGTCCCATGCGGAGCGCTACATTGTTCATGGTTTCCCTGCGTACTATGCGTGAACGCAGCTCGGTAAGGTAGCCTTCAGACTGGTATGGATATTTTTTGAACAGGTATTCTGCAATAATGGCACCAAGTATGGCATCGCCCAGGAACTCAAGACGCTCATTGCTGTCGGTAGCCTCCTCCGGTTTGGAGCGGTGCATAAGTGCCAGCTGGTAATAGGAAATATGCTTGGGCGTAAACCCAAGTATGTGTTCTAATTGCAGCAGCAACTGCTTGTCGGAGGAAAAGTTTGTTAGGATGCGATTGATGAGGCGCCGCACAACTAGTCAACTAACTTTTTGAAGATCACTGATGCATTGTGCCCTCCGAAACCAAATGTATTGCTCAGTGCCGCATTCACTATGCGCTTCTGCGCCTTGTGGAATGTGAAGTTGAGCCTTGGATCGAAAGATGGATCGTCTGTAAAGTGATTGATAGTAGGAGGTATAATGTCGTGTACTGTAGACAATATACTTGCAATGGCCTCAACAGCGCCGGCAGCACCCAGCAGGTGACCTGTCATTGATTTGGTAGAGCTGATGTTCACATTATAGGCATGTTCGCCAAAAATGCGCTGTATAGCTGTTATCTCGCTGATATCGCCGAGTGGGGTAGAGGTGCCATGTACATTGATGTACTGGATGTCTTCCGGCCTCATGCCTGCATCAGCAAGTGCATTCTTCATTACATTGTAAGCGCCCAGCCCTTCCGGGTGAGGAGCTGTAAGATGGTAAGCGTCAGCGCTGAGGCCGCCACCTGCCACTTCCGCTATGATGTGGGCACCACGGCGTTTTGCGTGTTCATACTCTTCCAGTACTATAGCGCCTGAACCTTCGCCCAATACAAAACCATCACGGTTAAGATCGAACGGGCGGCTCGCGGTCTTAGGGTCATCGTTGCGTTCTGAAAGTGCTTTCATCGCATTGAATCCGCCTATACCTGCTTCAGTTACCACAGCTTCTGACCCCCCGCATATAATAGCATCGGCCTTGCCGAGTCTTATATATGTAGTAGCGTCGATAATGGAATTGGTAGAAGATGCACAGGCGCTTACCGTACAGAAATTCGGTCCACGGAAACCATACTTCATAGATATATGCCCTGCGGCGATATCCAGTATCAGCTTAGGTATGAAGAACGGGTTGAAACGGGGAGTACCATCACCACCATTGTAGTTTTTCATTTCTTCAATGAACGTGATCATACCTCCTATACCCGAACCCCAGATAACACCGACCCTATCATGGTCTATGCCTTCGGCAGTGAGGTTTGCCGCGCGAACAGCTTCGTCAGCAGCTACGAGTGCTACCTGTGAGAAACGGTCCAGCTTGCGTGCTTCCTTGCGGTCGAAGTAATCTTCAGGGTTGAAGTTCTTCAGCTCGCAGGCGAATTTCGTTTTGAACTTCGTTACATCGAATTGCTTAATGACATCGGCGCCGGAAACGCCATTAATCAAGCCCTCCCAATATGCGGGTACGGAGTTGCCTAATGGCGTTACGGCGCCGAGGCCCGTAACGACAACACGTTTTAACGTTATGTTCATCGAACGATTTTCTGTCACTGTAGCGATTAGTAAATTACTTTACATGTTCTTCCAGGTAAGCGATAGCCTGACCAACGGTTGTGATGGTTTCAGCCTGTTCATCAGGAATAGAGATGTTGAATTCTTTTTCGAATTCCATGATCAGTTCTACTGTATCCAGAGAGTCAGCACCCAGATCATTCGTAAAGCTTGCTTCCGGAGCAACTTCAGATTCGTCAACACCCAGTTTGTCCACGATAATTTTCTTAACGCGATTTGCAATTTCAGACATAGATAATGCGTTTAATTTTTATGGTGCAAAAATATACTTTTTAGGATAACGAGAAAGGAATATTTTAATTAACTCCTTCTTTTTTGAAATTTCTATTTAAAACATGTTTGTTTAATGTAATAATAGCTGTTTACTACACTATAACATTACTTCTTTTCCCTGTTATGAGAATGGGTAACAAGTCGTATTGTTTCCTTTGTCAATGGTTTTACAAGGTAATGAGCTACGTTCTTATTTATGCGGGCACGTTCCATATCCCTTTTGTCTACCGACGATGATAAGATATGGACCTTTATCCTGCTTTTTACTGAGGCATCCAGCTCTTCGAAACGTTCCAGGAACTCCCAGCCGTTCATTACAGGCATATTTATGTCCAGGAAAAGTATAGCGCTTTCGGTACTTCCGGGTCTGCCATACTCAGTAGCGATATGCACAAATCCTTCTAACGGGTCCATAAAGGTCTTAATATCAGCGTCTTGCGCCATTTTCTCTATAGTTACCGTACATATTCTGTTATTGAACTCATCATCGTCAATAATAATAAAACGGGTTTTGATGCTCATGATCGGTCTTGTGTGTGTTTGAGTGTGTTTGAAATGGGCCGTAAAAGAAAGGAAAAATAATGGGGATTTCTATCTTTTACAGTTATTTATTTCTTACGCGGGCCTTTGAATTTCTTTTTTGCCGGGCCTCGCGAAGCCGCGGCTCCCATAACGGGTGCCGGTCCAAACTGCTCGGGTACAGGTAGCTTGGTTACAGGCCTGCCCAATAGCTTCTCTATTTTCTCAAAGTTATATTGCTCCTTACCGGTTATAAATGTATAGGCAGTGCCTTTTGTAGCAGCCCTTGCAGTACGGCCTATACGGTGAATATAATCCTCACCGTCATGCGGCACATCGTAGTTGATCACAAGGTCTATGTCCTCTATATCTATACCCCTGCTGAGTATGTCGGTTGCTACCAGTATCTTCAGTTTTTTGCTTTTGAAGTCAAGCAACACCTGTTCCCGTTTATCCTGGTCCAGGTCAGACTGTATCTGGTCTACAGAGAATTTAGCTCTTCTCAGTTCCTCGGTAAGCTGCTTCACATTTATCTTGCTGGAACAGAATACAAGTACACTGCCAAACTCTTTCTGTTGCAAAACATACTTTACCAATGGTATCTTCTGGGCATCGTACACAAAGAATGCTTCCTGCACTATCTGCTCCGGTGGCTTTGATATGGCTATGTTTATTTCTGCCGGTTTATGTAGTATGGTATTGGCCAGCTTGCGTATAGCCGGGGGCATAGTAGCGGAGAACAGCAGGTTCTGGCGCTGCTTTGGCATGTAAGAGATAATCTTGATAATATCCTCATAGAAGCCCATGTCCAGCATGCGGTCGGCCTCATCCAGTACCAGGTACTTGAGTGCGTCCATCTTCACATAGCCCATATTCAGGTGAGAGATCATACGCCCCGGTGTGCAGATCACAATATCCACTCCCGATGACAGCGCTTTTTTCTCATTGGCAAATAGTGCTCCGCCGGTACCACCATACACCGCTATAAAGCTGATGGAGGTATAATAAGAAATGCCCTCCAGTATCTGTGATATCTGCACGGCAAGCTCCCTGGTAGGTACTATCACCATAGCATTTATCTTATGCGCATCATGTGGCTGCGTGAGCAGTTTATGAATAACCGGCAATAAAAATGCAGCTGTTTTGCCGGTGCCCGTCTGGGCCGCGGCAATTATATCTCTTCCCTCAATTATGTACGGTATTACTTGTTCCTGAACGGGGGTGGCTGTTACATAACCCATGGCATCAATACCGTCCATGAGGTAGTCGTCAAAACCAAAATCAATAAAATCCAAATTATTTATATTTTCTTTAAGTTGTTAGTAAAGATAATGAATCTATACCATACAGTAAGAAAGCCACTCGTTACAGGTGGCATTCTTGAAATTCCTGGTTGTTAATGATCAGTATTCTCTGCCTGCTGGCCCTATTATATAACCCAGAGTTATCAGGAAGCTGTAGGTGTTGTCGCCATGCTTATAATCAGAAGGATTTTGTTGCAGGTTGAGAAGCCCCATTTCAAGACCACCGGTAGCATAAAAGCCCTTTGGTAGCTGACAGCCTATAAATCCTCCTGCACCGGCATCCCATTTCTTTAAATTAGTACCTGATGTGGCAGTTGTTTCGGCCATTGTGAAATTTTCTGAATTCTTAGCGCTTGTTTTTACTTTATCAGTAGACGAAACAAGATAAGAAACATAAGGTCCTACGCCTGCCATAAAGCGGGCATCACCTAATGCGCCGAATTTATAGACCAGGTTTACAGGCACCTGTACATAATTTAATGTAAGCTGATGAGAAGTGGTAACAGAAAGACCTTCATTAGATGTAGTGCGTTCATCTTTGTTGCCTTTCATTGTGTATTGTGCGCCTGGCTGTAATGCCATGTGCTCACCCAGCCCTATGTTTACCATAGCACCTGCATGAAACCCGATAGTTTCCATGTGGGTAGTGCGGGTATTGTAAAAGCCATTAAGATTAACGCCTGCCTGGGGGGCAATATTTACAAAATGACGTGGCTTATCTTTTGCAGTTACCACTTTTGTTTGCTCTGCCTGTATCGTAACTGTTTTCGCCGGAGGTATTACAGCAGGTTCTTCAGCCACAACAGCTACAGCTTCTTCTTTTGGTAATGGAATGAGCGGCATATTGCCACCAAATGTTTCCGATGTTATCAATGATATCTTATCATCTGCAGGTACAGATGCATGCCTTATGCTATGTGGCCTGCGCCTTACTGTTTTTGTGGCAACAACCGGTGTAGTTGCAGGAAGTGCCTCTTCTACCGGTGCAGCTACAGGCATAGCCGGCCGGGTTACATTGATCGTGTCCATCTTCCATGCCAGCGATGCATAAGATCTGTCTGCATTATCGTTTGCGTCACGGTTGTGCATATAAATAATGCCTCCTCCTATTGCCAAAAGCAACAACAATGTTGCTATCACGATACCTCTGTTTCTAGTACTTGTTTTCATGATATAGTTTTTAAACTGTTGACGATTTATTCCTCGGCAAAAGGGATAAGAACTATGCCACGCAACGCTTTTAGCTACATATCAAAAGTGGAAAAACATTGGCAAAAAAGAGGAATTAGAAGAGAGGCGGATCTGTAAAATATTGATTGATACAGCGAAGGGTCCAATTTATATCAGGCATCCATATACAAAGTGTTCACTGAGCTGGTACCAGAAAATGATTACAGCAAGAGATTGTACAATTAGTGTCTGGCAATGGGGTAAAAATTACACTATTCCAATGTACGTTCTGTGACTGCAAAC
>JAOQAP010000053.1 GCA_025963465.1 Flavipsychrobacter sp. | reverse complement strand
GATCAGCGTTGTCTTACCGCTCCCGTTAGCTCCTTTTATAACTACGCGTTCACCACTCACTACCTGGAAGCTCAGTGGCTCTTTCCACAACAGTTCACTGTTGTAGCCTGCGTTCACATTCTGCGCGGTCACCAGTATCTTTCCTTTATGCAAGGCAGAGTCGTCAAAGCCTATCTTCATCTTGTCAATGTCAGGCAGCTCTTTGCGCAGGTCATTCAGTTCCTGTGCTATGGCATCTACCTTACCGGCATGCACATCCTTTATGCGTGCTGTGCTTTTCTCCGCATTGTTGCGCAGTGTGTTCAGGGCTATGGTGGGCACACCTGCTTTCTCCTGTTTCTTTCTGCCGCGGGCATCCAGCTTTTGCTCCCGCTCCATGGCTTCCCGTTCTGTTTCTTTTGCTTTGCGCAGGGCTTTCTCTTTGCTCTTCACATCCTGGTCCTGAGCGTTGCGTGCTATGGTTTTCTGCTCCGTGTAAAAATCATAGTTACCTCCATATACGGTTATACCCTTCTTGCTCAACTCATATACATTGTGCAGCAGGTTCAGTAGTGTCCTATCATGACTTACTACTATCAGCGTGGCTGACGTGGTACGAATATAGTTATACAGCAGCTCACGGCTTGGCAGGTCCAGGTGATTGCTGGGCTCATCCAACAATACCAGTTCCGGCTTATGGATTCTGATACCGGCAAGGAAAACCTTCGTCTTTTGCCCGCCACTAAGTGTACCTATCTTTTGGCTGAGGTCCAGATCAGAAAGCTGCCAATGTGCTAATGCTTCTATGCAGCGCTCTTCTATTGACCAGTCGTCATTAAGCATTGTGAGGTTTGCTTCGGTCACATCGCCAGCCAGTATGTTGCGCAGTGCGTTCAACTTGTCCGCTACCTGCAGGGCCTCTGCTATGGTCAGCTCATTGAACTGGCCAAAGATCTGCGGCACATAGTAGGGGGTTGCATCACTCCTCATTATTCCGGATGATGGTTGCAGTATGCCCGCAAGTATTTTCAGCAGGGTGGTCTTGCCTGCGCCATTGTTGCCTATCAGGGCTATTTTGTCTTGTTTGTTTATATTCAGATCTATGTTGCTGAACAGCAGGTCTTTATCAGGATGCAGGTAGGCTGCATCGTGTAGCATAAGCATAATTCCATTCTTTAAAAATGAATAATTGCAGGCAGCCTTGTTCGGCAACCCGCTTTTTATCTTTTCCTGAACGAAACTATTTTCACATCTATGCTTATCCTTTAGTGGAACTGCAAATATACGAAACAAAAAATTCACCCCTGTCTATCCTAACATTTTTGCGCATTTATACGCCTATATATTTGAGGGCAATTATTTTAATTGCAGCCCCTAAAAAAATCTGAATCATGAAAAAGCTATTACTTCTTCTGTCTGTCCTGGCCATTGGCCAGCACCGTGCTTCGGCACAGTATGACTCTGCGGTGGTTATACATTTTGACCATTCCCTGTTTATCGGAGCCTCGCCTACCACCGGTGGTATCATTCCCCGTTTTACCGATCCCGGTATAGAGGCTATTACCAACAAATACCTGTTCACCGAATTCGATGAGTATTGCCAGGCCTGTTCCGGCAGTTATTTCAGGGATATATTCCGGTTCAAATGCAGCAACACCGCTGTAGCGTCAGAGCTGAGGGCTGCATACCCTTCTGTGTTTAGCGACTATAATATACAAGTGCCTATATTAGTCGGCGGGTCTCTTGGTGTTACACCTGTTACCCCATCTTCAGGAACATTGCTGTTCCCTAATCCTGCCGGCAGCGAGCTATCCATAAACAGTACTGCGGCAGCGCACCTTACCGGTATGACAGCAACCGACGTAACCGGCAGGCGTGTGGCCATTATAAACACAGCCAACAAAATAAACACAGCACAATTAACCCCAGGTCTTTACATCTTCAATCTTTCTTTCGATGACCGCTCACCAGTGGCGGAGCAAATAGTTATCAGCAATCATTGATCGGGTAGCGCTGCTTGTCGTGTACCAGGTCCGGGTCGGTTGGGTGCTTCGTGCGCAACCGACCTTTGTTTTTGTATAACCCACATTACATATGCACTAAAGTATATTGAACCATTAATAAATAAACTTACTTTTGAGCAACATTTACAAATGCGAAACTTATAGCAAAACATGCTATTCAACTCCATCCCTTTTGTATTCTTTTTTATCGTGGTCACTGTGCTGTATTTTATGCTGCCGCACAGGTATCGCTGGGTGCTGCTGTTAGCTGCTTCGTGTTTTTTCTATATGTTCTTCAAGCCTGTATATATCCTTATACTAGCGTTCACCATAGTTATAGATTATTACGCAGGCATACTGCTGGAGGATGAGCCGGACAAGGTGAAGAAAAAGAAATACCTCGTCATGAGCCTCATTGCCAATATAGGCGTGCTGGCGGTGTTCAAGTATTACAATTTCCTGAACGGTAATGTGAGCGAGCTGGCACAAATGATGGGCTTTACCAATCATATGCCTTTTTTACGGATAGCGCTGCCTATCGGTTTGTCGTTCCATACCTTCCAGGCCATGAGCTATACCATAGAGGTGTATCGTGGCAACCATAAGGCAGAGCGGCACTTTGGTATCTATTCGCTGTATGTTATGTTTTACCCGCAGCTGGTGGCGGGGCCCATAGAGCGCCCGCAGAATATGCTGCACCAGTTTCACGAAGAAAAGTTCTTCAACTACAACAATGCAGTAACGGGCCTGAGGCTGATGATGTGGGGCATGTTCAAAAAAGTGGTGATTGCCGACAGGCTGGCGGTGGTCACTGATCCTGTGTTCGATCACCCGGGCATGCACTCTTCGCTTAATATCCTGGTGGCGGCTGTCTTTTTCTCCATCGAGATCTATTGCGACTTTTCCGGCTATTCAGATATTGCCATAGGCTCGGCGCGCATCATGGGCTTTAAGCTCATGAACAATTTCAGCCAGCCGTATAATGCGAAAAGTATATCGGAGTTCTGGCGCAGGTGGCACATATCGCTGTCTACCTGGTTCAAAGATTACCTGTACATACCGCTGGGCGGCAACCGCGTTTCCCGCAACCGCAGAAATTTCAACCTGTTCCTGGTGTTCCTGGTCAGCGGTTTCTGGCATGGCGCCAACTGGACGTATATAGTGTGGGGCGCCATACATGGGTTCTATATGGTGTTTGCAGATGTGACCGCGCCTGTGCGCAATAAGCTACGGGCCATAACCGGTATAGCAAAAGCAAAACTGCTGGACAGTGTGGTGCAGCGGGTACTTACTTTTTCGCTCGTCACCATAGCCTGGGTGTTCTTCCGTGCCAATACCATGCACGATGCATTGTATATATTAGGTCGCCTGCCGGATGCATTCCGGGAGGCGGTACAGATAATTACCAGGAAGATACCAATGGTAAAATTCCCGATAGCTGATGCGCGCATGGAGGTATGCCTGCTCGTAATAGTGCTGCTGGAAGTTGTGCATGCGGTGCAAAAGAAAAGAAGCATCAATACACTGATACAAAACCAGCCACGCATTGTGCGCTGGAGTGTTTATTATGCCATTGTATTTATCATAGTGCTGTTCGGTATTTTTCACGACAGGCAATTTATTTATTTCCAGTTTTAACTATAGCCATGAAAAAATTCATGCTCCGGCTTTTATTGTTTTGCATTGCCCCGCTGCCGGTGCTGTTTTTGTTGGCGCATATAGTAGATACCGGGCTGAAGAGATCGCGACACTACTTTTACTCGGAATGGAACGACCTGTATGCCGGGAAGATAAATGCTGACCTGATCATCATGGGTACATCGCGCGCATGGGTACAGATATCGCCAAAGATCATAGACAGCATGATGCACCTGAACAGCTACAACCTGGGCATGGACGGCGCGGCCTTCCGCCTGCAGTATGAGCGGTTCAAAATATACCTGCGCCACAACAGGAAACCAAAGTACATCATACAGGAGGTGGGCTACACTACGCTGATACTGAACAACAGTTTATCGGGCCCGAACCAGTACCTGCCTTACCTGAATGATACTGCGGTATGGCGCATCACGCAAAATTCTGAAACACCTTTTGACCTGGCGGACCTTTACTTCCCGCTGTATAAATACAACAATGAGTTGCCGTTGATCAAAGAAGGGATACGCAGCTACTTTGGTAAGGGTGTGCAAAGCGCAAAGTATAAAGGCTACCAGGGCAAGGACATGGCATGGGACGGACTGTTTGAAGAGTTTAAAAAAATGCATCCCAATGGCCACGAATACCCGATAGACAAAGCTGCTGTGGCTGTGTTCACAGAATACCTGGACTTCTGCAAGGCAAATGATATAAAGGTATTCATGGTATATACACCTGTGTACTATGAAGCGCTGAAGTATGTGATAAAGCCCGAAGAAGTATTTGATATCTTAAGAAATTATTCGGCTACCTATCATATACCTTTCTACGACCACAGGACCGATTCACTGAACTACAGCATGGATAATTTTTATAATTCACAGCACCTGAATAGAAAAGGCAGCGAGGTGTTCTCCAGGGAGCTGGCGCAGGAGGTGATGAAGGACATGCAACAGTAATAATTATCTCCCCAGCATTTTATGTGCAGAATGCTTAGTAATTTTAACGGGTAATGCCTGATACAATACCAAATAATGCTGACACGCTTGATGTGTCTAACTCTATCTTTCAGAAAGCAGTTTCTTTTGTAAGGGATACCAATGAGAATTTATTCATTACAGGTAAGGCCGGCACAGGTAAAACTACGTTTCTAAAATACATACGCACACAAACCAGCAAGCAATGTGCGGTAGTAGCACCTACGGGCGTTGCCGCCATTAATGCAGGTGGCGAAACAATACATTCTTTTCTGCAATTACCCTTCGGCCCTTTTGTCCCGGGCAATGGTGGTGGCTTTGGCAGGCAGGATAGCGGCGCACAGGACAAACACTCCCTGCTGGCCAACCTGCGACTACGTGAAACAAAACTAAAACTGCTGCGTAAACTAGAGCTGCTCATTATAGATGAGGTGAGCATGGTGCGCTGCGATCTGCTGGATAGCATGGACCTGGTGCTGCGGCATGTGCGCAAAAACTGGTCGCAGCCTTTTGGTGGTGTGCAGATGGTGTTCATCGGCGACCTGTTCCAGCTGCCACCGGTAGCTACAGATAATGACTGGGAGATACTGCGAGGCTATTACAACAGCGCTTACTTCTTTGAAGCAAAGGTGCTCCAGTTCGACCCGCCGTTGTATATAGAGCTGAAGAAAATATACCGGCAAAAGGAGCAGACATTTATAGATATACTGAACCGCATACGCAATGGCAACGTGCTGCAGCAGGATATCAACATACTGAACGAACAGTATGATCCGCTACCGCAAAAGAAAGAAGGTTATATCATCCTGTCTACACACAACCGAATAGCAGATGAAATAAACCAGAAAGCTATAGAGCTGCTGCCATCAGCTGCTCATACGTTCAAGGGTACGATCAGGAATGAATTCAACCCGAAGAACCTGCCGACTGAAGAAATACTTACGCTGAAGAAGGGCGCACAGATCATGTTTGTAAAGAATGATCTGCAAACACCGCGCAGGTATTATAATGGTAAGATAGGTGTTGTATCTGCAATAGGCGATGATGGCATATGGGTAACCTTCTCCGGTGAGGAGTATAACGAGCCCATATTACTGGAGCTGGAAACGTGGAAGAACATGCGCTACACGCTGAACCAGCAGAAGGGAGAAATAGAGGAAGAAGAATCCGGCAGCTTTACACAATACCCCGTACGCCTCGCCTGGGCCATTACCGTGCATAAGAGCCAGGGGCTTACGTTACAGAAGGCCGTAGTAGATCTTAGCCAGTCCTTTGCTCCCGGGCAGGTATATGTGGCGCTTAGCCGCTGCACGAGCATGGAGGGCCTTGTGCTGCGCAGCAAACTGAATATAGACAATGTAATTGTTGATAACCGCGTAATAGAATTTGCCCGCTCTGAAAGTGATGAAGACGAACTGGAAGACGTATTGAAAACCGCAATGCGGGCCTCTGCTGCCACACGCCTGTGCAAGCTGTTTACCTTCACTGAGCTTTCTGCTGCTGCAGAGCAGGCCATACCTGAACTGCTGAAAAAGAAAACGGGCCCTAAAGAACAAAACCTGAAGCTGGCAGAAGATACTATAAGAGCGCTCACAAAGGCACAGCAGCACGCAACTGCTTTTCACCGGCAGATACACACCCTTGCAGAGGCCAACGAAGATGCGCTGCTGGAAGAAAGAAAAGTCGCTGGCATCAACTACTTTTCCATACAGGTGCTGGATCCCTGCATAGCGGCTATCGATGCACACATAGTTTCGCTCGGGTCACTCACTAAAGTAGCGAAGCAAGTAACTATCTGGAAAGAGCTTGTAGCCTTACTGAGAAAAAAGAATTCAGAAATGATGGATGCCTATAGCTCACCCGTGATATACGCGGGAGGCAATAATTAAACCTTCTTTTATTTCCAGCACTTCACCCACCAGCATGTCCGGCTCATTAGCCACATGGCGAATGTATTCCATGAACACGCGATCGTTGTTAGCGGTAAAAGAAGTTGGTTCGTATTGCAGTGTAGGCAGGCGGTCGAATGAATCGCGCCACCATGCGCGCAGTGCGGGTTTGCTGGTCACCAGGCCATTAGTTTCAGGCTGGCGTATCTTTAGTTTGGGGCTGTAGTGCTGGGCATCATCGCTGTATAAAGACAATAGTTGCTCCAGGTCATGCTCATTAAACGCAGCAAACCATTTTGTTGCTATGGTAGTGTTATCGTGTTGCATTAAAGTAAGGAATCAGTTCATTTTTGCAGGAACCAGCAACTGGAACTCGGGAATATTCACAGTAAGCTTCCGCTTGTTGAACAGGTTTTCTACAAGGTAGGTGCCATACATTTTACCTATCTCGCTGTTCAGGTTCACCGCCGATGTGTATTGATAGCTTGCGCCTGAAGGTATTGTCGGTGTTTGTCCTACCACGCCTTCGCCCTGCACTTCCCTGCGGGTGCCATTGCTGTCTACTATGTGCCAGTGGCGGCTCAGTAGCTTTACGGGGTATTCACTAAGATTTTCAATAGTGATGCGGTAAGCAAATAAATGTTCAGAACTTATTGGGTTTGACTGTGCAGGCTGATAAAACGTTTCCACCCTTATGCACACTCCTTCAGTAACCTGTTGTACCATATCCAGTATCAATTAGCCTCCGCAAAGATACGGGAAACAATTTACTTATGGCGTTTATATTAATTCTTTTACCTGGTCCATTGCCAGGTCGCGCTCGTAGCCTTTTTGCACCAGGTAGCGGTAGAGTTTCGATTTGCGGGAGAGTATACTCCTGTCACCTTTTATTTCCTGCGCCTTTTTAGTTGCTAGTTTTTTTAATGTGTTCTCGTAATCTTTGCCATCTATCTCATTTAAGGCCTTTTTTATGCAGTAATCAGATATTTTCTTCAGTTTCAGCTGCTGCTTTATCTTTTCCTTGCCCCATTGCTTCATACGAAACTTGCCACCGGCATAGGCTTTAGCAAATCTTTCTTCATTAAGGGCGTTGATTTCAATGAGTTCAGTCAGGTGCTGCTCTACATCGGGAGTGGTACAACCCAGCTCATACAGCTTATTGCGAACTTCTGAATGACAGCGTTCCTGGTATTTACAATAATGAAGAATTGCTTTTCTTATATGCTCCATAAAACCCTAAGAAGCTTTCCTTTGTTTTAAATTGTACTCATTCTTTCTCTGAATAACGTTTTTAGCGGCCCATATACACCATCAATATTTGGACATCACTTGGGTTAACGCCGCTTATCCTGCTTGCCTGACCAAGTGTGCGGGGCTTTATTTTACTTAGTTTTTGTCTTGCTTCTGTAGATATCGCGGTCAGTTTATCATAATTAAAGGTTTCGGGGATCATTAACCCTTCCAGGGAAGACATTTTAGTAACCAATTCCTGCTCCTTTTCTATATATACATCGTACTTCAACTGTATTTCTACCTGCTCCAGAACCAACGGATCTATATGTCCTATCTGTTCTTTCAGGTCAGGCATCGCGTTCATCATGTCTTTTATGCCTATTCCGGGACGTAATAACAGCTTATTTGCTCTTACTTTTTCGGTCAGTTGGGCAGAGCCGCTATCTTCCAATAGTTGGCTGGCCATCTCTTTATCAATAGAAAAGTCAGCTAAAACCTTCTTTACCTCAGTTACTTTTTGTTTTTTAGCCTCCATAAGCGCCAATCGCACATCTGATGCAAGCCCAACCTGGTGACCAAGCCCTGTTAAACGGAAATCTGCATTATCCTGCCTGAGTAGTGTACGGAATTCGGCACGGCTGGTAAACATACGGTATGGCTCATCTGTTCCTTTATTTATCAGGTCATCTATAAGCACACCTATATAGGCATCACTACGCTTTAGCACCACCGGCTCTTCTTCTTTTGCCGCACGGCTGGCGTTTATTCCGGCCATCAGTCCCTGGCAAGCTGCCTCTTCATAGCCTGTGGTACCATTTATCTGTCCCGCGAAGAACAAATTCTTTACCAATTTGGTCTCCAGGGTGAATTTTAGCTGTGTTGGCGGGACATAATCGTATTCTATCGCATATACAGGGCGGAAAAACTAACAAATCTCGAATCCCGGTACCAAATTAAGCTCTTTAAACTCCACATCTTCCGCTAATGAGCTACAAAATACAATAACATATATCACAACCGAGTACCATCCTACAGACACTACAAAT
>JAOQAP010000047.1 GCA_025963465.1 Flavipsychrobacter sp. | reverse complement strand
CCCTATTGTAGCTTCCGTTATCCAGTCGCCGTCTTCGATGCTATGTGTTACCGCCGACACAAGATGCTTTCCGCTAAATCTTGTGCCAAGTCCTTCCATATCTATACAGGTACCTGTTTTTGCAAGTGCGCACCCCTGGAACCTTACATTGCCTTGTATCTTTGAGAAATCCCTGTATATCATATCAGGGGCAGAACTGACATTCCATTGTCCTTCAAACCCTAAGATGGAAACACCATTTGTGACTGTAAGTACAGATTCCCGGTCAACAGATGGTGGAACAACAGTAATTGTACCGTCTTGTGTAATTACCATCATGTTATTTGCTTTTGCCTTAGCAAGTACAAACTCCCAATCCGTCTGGCCATATTGAATTACCTCAGCGTATTCGGTTTCCGTCCGTGTAACAGTTCCTAATAACCGGTTCTCTGATATAACGGTTAAAATAACATCGCTGTCTTTTTTGTCAATAAATGTGCGGCTCTTTTTATCCTGATGCATATTCGTTGCCTCATCACTGCACTCAATTTCAAGCACAGACCCTACAGACTGTTCTATCCTCATTGATTGAGCAGTGATTTTCCCGCTGAAGATGGTTTCGTCGACTGTATCATATCCGGCAGCAATTACTATACTTCCGCCCGGAATAAATATAGAGGAAGAACTGAGGGCAAATTCACTATCCTGACTATCATCAGCCATCACTATCGCGGCTGTTGGTATTTCGTTTACTTTATTATGAACTTTTATGGAAAGTATAGCGCATACATCAGGAATAATGGTTCCATTAACTATGATCTTCCATGTCATTATACCACCTGCATTGTCTGCGGGGTTTACTGCTGTTAGTCCCATTTTGTGTTTTCATTAAAAGGTCGGTGATATATTCTAAGTATATTACTTCATCTCATATTAGTTACCCACTATATTTCACTACGGTTAATAATTAACATGATGAAGATTCCAAAGCTAATAAAAAACAAAGTAGCTAGTAGTTTAATTTAAAAAAAATAATTGGAACATAATTCTGTTGTGATATTTGCGGTAGTTTCGGGTTCAAGGGACAATATAGAATAAGCTCCGATAAAATTTTACAGGTAAAAAACTGGAAAATTGTTATTCAAATGTTGTTGCCGGCACAAAACTTACTCATATCTTAATGCTTCAATTGGGTCAAGCATTGCGGCTTTCTGTGCGGGATAATAGCCAAAAAATACACCGGTCAATGCACAGACAAAAAATGAGATAAGGATAGACGCCTGTGAGATGAGCGTTGGCCAGCCTAAGGTATGGGCAACAATCATTGTTGCACTGACGCCGACAACCACACCAATAATACCGCCGACCACACTGATCATAACAGCTTCTATTAAAAACTGCATTAGTATATCTATTCCCCTGGCCCCGATACTCATTCTCAACCCTATCTCTTTCGTCCGTTCAGTTACTGAAACATACATGATATTCATGATGCCGATGCCACCTATCAATAAGGAAATGCCTGCAATAACTGTAAGCAAAGTAGTAAGCATGCCACTGGTAGAGTTCAGAGTATTGATAAGTTCTGCCTGTGTACGAACTGAAAAATCATTATCCTGGTTACGTCTAAGCCTGTGGGACTGTCTCAATATTTCCAATATTTCATCGCTGGCAGGGTTTGATTCCGCTTCATTATTAGCAGAGGCTACAATACTCTGAAAATACCGGTTAGCAGTTATTCGGTTTTGCACGGTGGTATACGGCGCAATGACGATGTCATCCTGATCCTGGCCAAAAGTATTCTGTCCTTTAGGACTTAAGACACCAACTACCAGGAAGGGTATTTTATTAAAACGAATCGTCTGACCAATAGGATTTTCGCCTGGCTCGAACACATTATCTATAACGGTTTGTCCCAACAAGCATACTTTCGCCGATGAACGGACTTCGTCCTCACCGAACATGATACCATCTTTCAAAGAAAGCTTTTTTATCTCCAATACTTCCGGCGCTACTCCTTGTATGCTGGTTGGCCAGTTCAAGGAACCTTTTATTACCTGGCCATTAGACTGGGCAATGGGTGAAATAGCAGAAAGATGAGTGCTCTGGCGTTCCAATGCGCTTACATCTTCTATCGTAAGACTTTGAACACTACTACCCTGTACCCGCACGCCTCCCGGTACATTATTGTAGGGCACTATGGTTATGAGGTTAGATCCCATATTGCTCAGCGAATTCTCAATACTCTGCTGTGAACCTTTACCTATACTCATCATAGTTATAACTGCCGCAACGCCGATTATAATTCCTAACATAGTAAGGAAGGCACGTAATTTGTTTCTAAGCAATGCCCTAAGAGAAAGTTTTATCAGGCTTAGTATTTTCATGATTTATCATCTTCTGTTTTGGATACCGAGGCCAATGCTTCCGCCGCATTTTTAACGTTTTCATTCTTTATATCTTTAATCACCATACCATCTCTGAGCGTTACTGTTCTGCTGCTGAATGTCGCTATATCCGGTTCATGTGTCACGAATACTATGGTTTTCTTCTGTTTTATATTCAGGTCCTGCATAAGGCTCATGATCTCGTAAGAAGTGCGTGTGTCGAGATTGCCTGTTGCTTCGTCTGCCAGGATCATCACTGGTTCATTTACCAAAGCCCTTGCGATCGCTACACGTTGCTGCTGACCTCCTGATAACTGGTTTGGCATATGGTCGTAACGCTCGGCCAGCTTTACCGAGTCCAGCGCATGCATTGCGCGTTCTCTTCTTTCACTGCTGCTAACCGCAGGATTGTACAGTAATGGTAGTTCTACATTCTCCAAAGCCGATGTTCTGGATAGTAAATTATATGACTGGAAAATAAAACCTATTTTATGATTCCTGAATCTGGCCAGCTCATCTCTATCCAGGTTTTTTACATCTGTGCCATCTAATATATAATTGCCGCCAGATGGCTTATCCAGGCAACCTAATATATTAAGCAGAGTAGTCTTTCCGCTACCACTGCTCCCCATAATGGTTAAAAACTCCCCTTCTTCCACATCAAACGATACACCCCTTAACGCCCGTACCGTTTCCGAGCCTACAATAAATTCCCGTTTCAGGTCCTTTAGTTCCAATATTTTCTTGCTCATCCTCTTGGCCCTCCCCCACCTCCACGCTGACCGCCACCGCGTCTGGCCGGCATGAATGGACTTGCAGAACTGCCTGCAGTTTTTGCGCCTATCTTTCCACCGGTGGCTCCGATTATCACTATGTCGTCGGCCGAAAGCCCCTGCAGCACCTGTATATCAATATTGTTGTTCAATCCCGTTTTTATTCTTTTCTGAACTATTTCTTTGCCTTGCAGAACCCATACAGATGCATGGGCATTATCACTTCCGCTCTTTCCGCCTTTAGGTCGGGTACCTGCTGTACTATCTCCGCGTTGCCTACGTACTATTGTATACTTCTTCTCCAGTGCGCTGTCAGGACGGAACTTTGTGGCCTTAACTGGTATCAGCATCGCGCTATCCGCCTCATGTGTATAAATAATTATATTGGCGGTCATCCCCGGTTTTAATTTTTTGTCCAAATTGGTGGTACCGATGAAGGTGGGATAAGTCACTACGTTTGACACAACCGTTGGCTGTAAGCTGATCTCCCTGATCTTACCATCAAATTCTTTATTCAAATACGCGTCCACGGTAAAGGTTGCGCGTAATGTTGTATCCAGGTCAGCTATGTCCGCTTCATCCACATTAGCTCTTACCTGCATATTGGTAAGATCTTTGGCTATAGAGAACAACGTTGGGGTACTAAAGCTAGCAGCTACTGTTTGACCGATGCTTATATTCCTTGTCAATATTACTCCGTCGATCGGCGAATATATTTTGGTGAGCGAAACATTTTTTGAAGCTGACTTTACCTGCGCGGCTGCATTGCTTACTATTGCATTCGCAGCGTTAATAGCATTTAGTGATGCGTCATAATCAGCTTTGCTGATAGCGCCTACTTCATATAACTGTTTCTGCCTGTTGAAGTTTTTCTGCTGCAATGCCTGGTTGCTCCGGTTCTGCGCCAGAACGGCATTGGCCTGGTCCAGTGTAGCCTGCACCAGTATCGGATCTATCTCTGCCAGCAATTGCCCTTTCTTCACCTCATCATTCATACCGGCATGCAACCTGTAAATTGTGCCGGATATTTGTGTACCCACTGCCACCGTATCAACTGGTTGTATAGTACCTGTTGCTGTAACGCTTTCAGAGATATAACCATACCTCGGTTTTTCCGTTTGCAAAACGATCGGAGGCGTTTTTTTCCGGAAAAAGAAAACCCATACCAGCACTATTGCCAATATCACTGCGGAGATAATTATGATGCTTTTTCTTTTCATATCAATCCATTGTTATCGCACGCCCATGTAAAACTCGTATATCCGCATGGCCAGGGCGGCATTGTACTTAGCACTTAAATAATTTTGTAACGCCTGCATATATTGGTTGCGTTGCACTATCATATTTATTACAGGTATAGAGCCTATGCGCAACTCTTCGTTGACAATATTGTATACCTCTTTGGCACTGGATACCTGGGTAACCGCTGCATCATATTGTGCCTGTGCATTCACCACATTCACATACGCACGCTCAATATTCAGCTCCAGCACAGTTTGCGTATTTCCCAGATTGAGCTTGCTCTGTTCTACCCCGATTTTGGCGACATTTATGTTAGTCCGGTTCACTCTTTTAGTAAATATTGGGACTGACAAGGTTAAGCCCACCTGCTGATAAAAATTATTATCCAGTTGTCTCGTAACAGATGTCGCAGGGTCGTCTGTATAACTACTGCCGATACCTCCACCAAGGTTCAGCGATGGTTTGGCCGCTGCCTTGGCCTTATCCAATTCCTTCAAGGCGATATCTACATTCACTTCAGCATTCTTTATCTCTGGCCGGATGGACAATGCAGTAGACTTTACCTTTTCAAAGGGCGTAACAATACCTGAATTAACTATGGTATCGGGTATTGCGATATCGAATGCTGTGTCTGTAAGCTGTAATAGTTGCTTGAGGCTGATACGATCTCTGCGTTCAATACTTATTGCTGATGTAAGATTATACTGATCCTGGGCCAATTGCGCTTGTGTTTGTAACAACTCCTTACGCGACAAACTACCAGCCTGGAAAATTTGCTGTGCGCGGTTAAACTGCGCCTGCGAAGTCGAGGCCAGATCGCGGGCATATATTATGCTTTCTTTGTCCATCAATATCGTAAGAAATGCCTGGGTGACCTGCACAGTGATGTCGTTGATTATTGTCAACAGGTTGAGATTGGCGGATTGCACTTCCAGGTTCCTCTCTTGTATATCATCTCTCAAATAACCACCACGGTATAATGCCATGGACGAGTTGAGGCCTAAAGAACCATTTGTGCTGAAACCTCCGTTGCTACCATCTCCGGAATGCCTGAGATTTTGATTAGCACTTCCATAAAGATCAGGTAGAATAGCTGCACGTGTCAACAAATATTGCTCCCCTGCTATCTGCGTATTCAGCTTTTGAGTACTGACCTGGATATTATGCTCTCGAGCATAATCTATGCAATCTTTCAGTCGCCATGAGCTCATGCTTACGCTTTCTTGCCCGTGGACAGCCGTAAATAATAATAACAGAATTGCGGCACCCCAATGCCTGATGCGAGGATTCATTAGCTTTTATCTAACTTATCGTGATAAATGTTGTGCCATCAAAAAAATAAATAACATAACTATTTTTTCACTTCATGATAAAAGTGAAGGGGACTAACGCTGACAGGCCAGAACTCTTAGCAGTTTAGGATAATTCAAATGCTTGGCTGTCAAGCTATCATCGCGTCCTGAAGAGGATGAGGAGAGCAATCCTTGTAATTCCTATGATCAAAACAAGTATCACCAGGTCTTGAGTGATAGACCTGGCACGTGCATAAGGGAACATCCTTTATTAGAACATTTATATGATCTGTTTTAGTATCTCACGGTGAGAGCTCACCACATGTTCCTTAAACTTCATATACCATTGCTGCCATTCGTCCTTACCGATGTCGCCAGACATCATGGTTTCATACTCAGCCAGTGACTTGAAACTTTGTTCAAGTATAAGACGGTAGGCATCGCCGGTAAAGTCTGTGAGTACACGACAGTTGTGCTCATTGAACATTCCTTTTTGGCTTGCTTCATCCAATAAAGGTTTAACATCCCTGTAGTGAGCGAATTTCAGCTGAAAAATGTCGCGGGTTATATACATAATTAGCATTTTTGATCAGAGCTAATATACACATTATAATTAACTATAGCACTGAATTATGTTTAATAATAAACAGTCAATTACAGTGAGTTGACCGTCGTGTATTCATTTACCTGGAGGATGTGCTCTTGAAGTGTTGTATTTTTCAAGATTGCTTTTTTTGTCTTCCTCGTGCTTGTGAGATGAAAATATTCTTTTTAACAGACCTTTCTTTTCGGGCTTATCAACGTCCGCATTTTCAACAGTTTGAATGGATATTTCATTGTCTACGGATGGCATCAATGCCTGAATGAATGCATTTCTTAATAGTTCCCACAGCGCCTCCACGTTGTCAATGGCAGAGTTCTTGAATGTACCTTCAATGGGTATTTTAGTTGCCACTTGTTTCTCCCTGGGATTGGTCAGTATTTTACCCGCCAGGCCAATTATTGCCTCTTTTGCTTTCTGCAAAAATCCATCATTCTTATCTTCAGAACCTAACACCTTCAAATCCTTAATTATTGGTTTGACATAGCCTACGAATTTGCCGTTTTCAGCGGCTATCTCGGTATATAGCCCAAGGGTACCACGGTTCACGTCAAACTTGCCGTATGCTTTGAAAAAATCGTTCAGCAGAACAAGGTTAGCATGTTTTATTTCAGCCGTAAGATCAAATGTCGGCGATTTCGCCAGCCCATCTAAATCCATGTGAAGCGATAAGGATCCTTCATACGCATTGGCGGTGGCAATAACATTTGATGGCAGCTTTTCTTTTTTATCGGAGGTATTCTTCAGATTGGTGGCAACGATATGGGTGCCTTTAAGCGAAATATCTACTTTAGGATTAGATGTGGCATCAACATAGTGGATAGAGCCATTTACTGCCTCAAACCTGTTAACTTTCAACGGCATAAAGTCCTTAATTATTTTTCTGAAGTCATCAGTGTCATGCGCAACCTGACCTATCTCGGTTTTGTCTTTTGTAAAGATCAGGTTTGGAGAAAAGAGTTTTATTTTGCCCACGACTCTTCCATCGAAGAGTGCCGGCCACTCGACGGATAGATCAACTTTATGTGAAGCAAAAAATTTAATCTGCTTTCTGGTCTTATTATCTACTTTGTTTATATAAACACTGTCAAGTTGATAAGCTCCCCGGTATAGATCAATATCTATATCAGATACGTGACCAAAATATCCGTCCATGGATGCCAAACACTTATTCGCATAATTTAATACGATCATAGGCAGAAATAGCCGAAAAACGATCAACAGCAATAAAATGCTTCCGATAATAATATATCGCCGACGCCATTTTTTTTGTTTCTGCGGCACGCCCATTTCAGATATTTTCTTTACGGATAACCCCTAATAAAAAGGATGCTACTGCCAGCACAAGAAGTACATAAATAATACCTCCGGCATGCCATGCAAACTGACCAAGTGCCCATGCTATAACAAGTATAACGGCTATCACATACAATAGACTTCTCATGATCCATGCGTTTTAATTAAAAAAAAATGTTTAAATATTATGCCATAACAGGTAAGTCTTTGTTGGAGATTTACAAAAAAATTATCTCGCTGATTCAGTACGTTATTACAATTATGCAAAAAACGAGACTACAAATTCATTCTTTGCTCTTGTCATTTGAGGAACGTATCATGGTAACCTCATAAAGGAACTGAGGCTTCGCAACTTTTAGCTATCCAGAGGACATAACCCCACCTTACGTAAAACGGACTAAGGGCTGGAAAATTCTCTTTCAGACAATACCGACAACTATTAATTCTTTTATATAATTCCCTTGCGATTTAGCGTCAGAGTGTTATAAAAAAAGGTATAGATTAATAGGTATTAAACCTTCAATTAAAAATTAAATTTATCTTAATATATGGCATGATTTTTTTACTTTGGAGGCAAACGGAAAAGTTATGAAAAAAGTTTTCAACAATGAAAATGAAATGAGAAAGTTTCTTACTGAACATGTTTTTTACCACTCCGGTATTAATGAACCTTTCCTTCTCTTTAATAAGGGTTTCTTTTCTAAATTGTCATCCCAAAGCGCTATGAAATTAACGCAAAGCGAATTACAAACTCAAAAGCAAAAATTAAAACAGCCATATTCCCTAGGCAAGCAACGGAGTGATTATATTCTTATTGATGGATCAAAATCTATCAACGGAGTTGATTTTGCTTACCATATAGATGTTGAAGTGGTAACCGATCTCTCAAACGCTGTGTTGACGAATGTTATTCCCAGGTATTATCTAAACCTTATATCAGAGGTCAGTCACAAGACGGTCGTTTCCACATTTTCGCATTAAATAATATACTTCAACTTGCGAACCAATACCTTGGTTCGTCCAATGAATAAATTGCTTATAGCACTGTATTGCCTGCCACGTCCGAGCGAATGACAGCATCGGCAGATGCTTCAGGTTTGCCATAGTCTTTCCGCAAAATAAATAAACTCCGCGGGCTTATGTCTCTGACTACGCCTCAATGGATCGCAATCTCCCGATTGCAGTATATTCTTTACAAAATAGCCATAAAACGAAATGAAAAAAGCCTTGCGATGCAAGGCTTTCAAAACAATTTAAGGTGGTCCCTCAGGGACTCGAACCCTGGACCCGCTGATTAAGAGTCAGCTGCTCTAACCAACTGAGCTAAAAGACCTTTTTGTGTTGGGCTGCAAATGTAAGCGTTTTTTTGAAAAAAATAAAGGTGAATCGCAATAATATTTGAAGCAATTAATCATACATTTGACAAGGATGCATATATAATTGACTCGATTTTTAAAAATTATACAATTTCCATTCACCCTAAATTACATACTATATGAAGAACACGATCTTATTGGTCCCCCTCATGCTGCTAGGAGCCGTTACCATAAGGGCTCAAAGCGTAGGCCCAACAGCCATAAATGCTGCAGGCAACTCTGCAGTAATAGGCACTAACCGGTTCGATTGGTCGGTTGGTGAAATGAGCATGGTCAGCACATTTACAACACCCGGCATTATCATTACTCAGGGAGTGCTTCAGCCTTCAGAGAAAGACCATACGGGCGTACCAACAACTACGCTGTCGAAACAATTACAGGTATTTCCAAACCCTGCGTCTTCAGTTGTGAACATCAGTTATGATGCGCCATCATCAGGCACGCTTAATTACAAACTGCTTGATATGCAAGGCAGGGTCGTAACCCAAAAAGCGCTGCAGGTAAAACCAGGAACAACTAAAGAACAGATCACTATTGCCGGCCTCGCTTGTGCTACTTACATGCTCAGCATAACTGCAGGCACTGATAACGCAAAGGAAGAAAGTGCTTCTTATAAAATTGAAAAAATAAAATGACCTCATAAAAATATAAAAACATTATGAAGAAGATATTACTCAACATCGCCTTGCTCTCTATCGGGTTTACGGCAAAGGCACAAGTACCGCAGGCTATAAACTACCAGGGTGTAGCACGTAGCACTGAAGGCGCTCCAATGGCCAATGCCCCCATTGGGCTGCGCCTCACTGTACACGACGGGTCTCCAACGGGGACTGCTGTGTACCAGGAAACACAATCACCCAATACAAATTCTTTCGGTCTGTATAATGTAGCTATAGGCAGTGGCACGCCTTTATCAGGCACATTCAGCACTATCGACTGGAGCACGGGTAACAAATACCTGCAGGTAGAAATAGATCCTGTAGGGGGCTCATCTTATATAGCAGCAGGTACTAACCAGTTGCTGAGCGTACCTTATGCTATGTATGCAGCAGCTGGTGCCGGAAGTGTTGGCCCTATAGGGCCTGCAGGACCAACAGGACCAACCGGCGCTACAGGTGCTACGGGAGCAACAGGGCCAATTGGATTGACCGGACCGACAGGTGCTACCGGCCCTACAGGCGCTACTGGTGCTACCGGACCAATTGGTTTGACAGGACCTGCGGGACCAACAGGAGCTACCGGACCAACAGGAGCTACTGGTGCTACTGGTGCTACCGGCGCCACAGGACCAATAGGATTGACCGGACCGGCAGGACCGGCAGGTCCAACCGGAGCTACTGGTGCCACGGGCGCCACGGGACCAGCAGGCGCTACCGGCCCTGCAGGACCAGCAGGACCGACAGGTGCTACTGGCGCTACGGGGCCAACAGGGCCCGCAGGTTCTGTTATATCTGTTACAGCAGGTACAGGTTTATCAGGTGGTACTATTACCACATCAGGTACTATCAGTATGCCTAATATAGGCACAGCAGGCACGTATGGCACTGCTACACAGATACCAGTATTTATCACAGATGCCCAGGGCAGGGTAACAAGCGTTACCAATACGCCTGTTTCATTTCCTTCATACACCGCCGGCACAGGCTTGTCACTGGCAGGTACTACATTCAGCGCGCAAACTACTACTGCGCTCTGGAATGCAAACCAGTTACAGGGCAAGGCTGTAAGCGCCACTGCGCCTACTACTGGTCAGGCACTGATATGGAACGGATCATCGTGGTTGCCTACTACTCCTTCAGGCACTACCTATACCGCAGGCACAGGCCTGTCCCTTTCCGGAACGACTTTCAGCGCACAAAACACTACTCCGTTATGGAACGCAAACCAATTGCAGAGTGTCAATGTAAGCGTTACCCCTCCTACCGCAGGACAGGTTTTAGTATATAATTCAGGTTCGTCTTCATGGGTACCTACAACACCTTCATCAGGTGGTTCTGTTACCTCTGTTACTGCAGGTACCGGCTTGTCAGGCGGCACTATCACTACATCAGGTACTATCAGCCTGCCTAATGTAGGTACTGCAGGCACCTATGGTACCGCAACGCAGATACCGGTATTTATTACTGATGCACAAGGCAGGGTATCAGGCGTTACCAACACACCAATAACTACTGGTGTTGCCGGTACACTTAATTACATGTCTAAATTCACATCGGCCACCGCGATCGGCAATTCTCAATTGTTTGACAACGGCACTTCCGTAGGACTGGGTACTATCCTCCCTAATCCATCAAACAAATTACAGGTGATTAATTCGAATACAGCCTCAAATCAGCATGCTGTTCATGGTACTTCTGGCTCTGCTCCAGCAGGTTTTATCACCGTCGCTTCAGGTATATATGGAGAATCGACCACAGGAATTGGCGTTTCAGGTGTAAGTTCCACCAACGATGCTATTGTCGGATACTGTCTTTCATCTTCAAGTGCTGGTGTGAGAGGTTATAACTCTGCTCCGGGCGGTGCCGGCGTCATTGGCGCCGGCGATGCAGCAGGCAGCGTTGGCGGCCTCTTTGGTGGTGGCACCAGTGGCTATGGCCTTGTGGTAGACAAAGGACTTTCCGGTTTTGGAACTACAACCCCTGCGGCCATGCTTCATGTTTCCGGTTCTAAGGATATTTCTGTTACTATGGGTGGAGTTTCTTTTGATCACCAGGCAATAATCGGCCAAACAGGCACAACGACTACAGCTAATGTAGCAACTGGCGTGGTCGGATTTGCTGCCAATTCCAGTTTTGAGAATCATGGAGTTGAGGCATATGCACGCGGCACCAATAGCTCCGCAGCTAACGTAGGTATTTTTTCTGTTGCAACACCAAGTGTACTCGCTTCCGGCAATAGCTATGGTGTGTATGGTTATGCCTCTAATGGACCCAACAACTTTGGAGTTTACGGGACAGTGGCCGGAAGCGGCACGTTATACGCAGGCTATTTCAATGGCACCCTGTATGCTACTACCGTTTCAGGTGGTACTAAACCATTTAAAATAGATGACCCACGTGACCCGGCTAATAAATACTTGTATCACTCTGCTATCGAATCTGATGAGATGATGCAAGCGAAAAAGGAAAGTACCTGCAGCCTGAAGTATATGGCTTCGGCCCTGAAAAAGGAATTGGTTACTTACCAGGTGCTTATGAAAATAAATCCGGAACACAAGCAGCACAAGCTCCTATAACGGCTACTTCACAAGCACACGCAACCACGTCAGGTTCGGCCAAATAAAAAGAATAATATTTAATTGCAATAAAAAAGGATGAAAATATTTTCATCCTTTTTTATTAATTCTATTTTGATAGCTCCACCCATGGTATTTTTAAAACACCTGCTCTCCGGTATATTTTAACACGGTCATTTACAGCCAGGCTGTCGTACAGCGACTTCGCAACATTCATTCTTTTTTTACCTCCTTCCCATTCAGAAATCTCCACTTCATAATTTGTTATGTGCTCAACCGTTGTGTGTGCATGTTTGTTCACTATAACTGTGCTGTATAACTGTGGTGCTGAAGTATCATAAACACAATTGATAAGTAAAACAGAATAGGAGCCATACGCCAAAACCATGAATGCTGCTGTAACAGACTTCGCAACTTTATCCGTACCCTTGAAGAAGTATTCTTCAGTTACAGATGCGAACATAATAAAATAGGCAATACCAAAACCCGCAGCGGGCAGCCAGGCATTTGAATGATCCACAATATTTAATGCAGTGCCTTTAAGTATTAATGCCAGCATCATAAAACCAATTGCAACAAACACTGATGGATATTCGTTCTTTTTGTCAATGCCTATCCTGATAAGGCCATTACCCATCTTTAATACTGCAAGCAGAACAACAGGCCCGGCAATAAATAGTGCTACAAAATACTTGTAAAAAGCCGGCAAGATCCCCATTGCAATTATAGCGACAAAACTTAAAATATTTGTTACCAATGCTAATTTGCGGGCTGTTACCAGTTTCGTCTCCCTTTCTGTGGCAGTAAAGCCCAATGCTGTATTACCGGTAAGTTCTTCCATTTGTTTTCTCGCTGCAAGTGCATCCAGGTTTGGATAGTTTTTGTACAACCAGGCGGCCAGTTCATCTGCATGTTCAAGCAAACCACTGAACCTGATCTTTTTATCACGCGGGTTCCTTGATTCAATAATGATCCTGTTCCGCTCATCAGTTCTGTATCCTTTTATATCACTCAGCATTATTTTTCGCCGCGGTAATGGCCCTGTGGTATATATCTTTTCAGCGTCCACAACCAGCTTACTGAAAAAGACCTCTATTAAAGCCACCAAACCAATACCACCCAAACCAACAAATATAGGCGTGGCAACGAAGTATATCCATGTAGGGATCTCTGCCGGATCGGCAGTATATAGTTGGAACAATACGAAGCCAAATGAGCCGCAGATAGGTGGTGCACCAATAATTGCTATTATTTTTGCCAGCTTCGATGCACGGTATTCTCTCATAAAGTAAAAGTGAACAGGTTAAGGATGATCCGGGATCATATATCCCAATCCACGAACTGCCTTTCCCATTCAGGTCTGAATGGTGTTTGTATCTTTATATAGTTGTCGGTATAGCCTTCCAGCATGCCGTTCTTACCTGCGCTTTCAAAAAGCACTTTACGGTTCTGGCCATGGTGCTGCTCTGTGAAGTATTGCATCTTCTGGTAAGAGAGATTGCGCAGCGCTTTGTTACGCTCATTGCGAATGTGGACAGGCACCACTGGCTTCATATCCGCAGCAAGTGTGTTCTCCCGCTCAGAGTAGGTAAACACATGGAAGTACGATACATCAAGCTGGTGCAGGAAGTCGTACGTGTCTTTAAAATCATCATCACTCTCGCCGGGAAAACCAACGATCACGTCCACACCTATACAGCAGTGCGGCATCAGTTCTTTTATCTGTGCTACCCTTTCCGCATACAGCTCACGCTTATACCTGCGGCGCATAGCACCTAGTATTTTATTGCTGCCGCTCTGCAGGGGTATATGAAAGTGCGGCATGAACAAACGCGACTGCGCTACAAACGAGATGATCTCATTCGTCAGCAGGTTTGGCTCTATAGATGATATGCGTATACGGTCTATGCCCGCTTCTTTATCCATCTCCTGTATCAGCTCGTAGAATGAGCTATCATGCGCCTTGCCGCCATCATTGCCTTTACCAAAATCACCCAGGTTTATACCCGTAAGTACGATCTCTTTAGTGCCATTTGCGGCCAGTTCACGCATATTGTTCAGCACACCGGTTATACTATCGCTGCGGCTGTGGCCACGCGCCAAAGGTATAGTACAGAAGCTGCAATTGTAATCACATCCGTCCTGCACTTTCAGGAAAGCACGGGTACGATCGTTGATAGAAAATGAGCTGTTAAAGCCTGCTACCTCTTCTATATCACACGAGCATATTTTAGCGCCACCGCCGTCGGCAGGCCCTTTGGTCAGCTCTTTCAGATGATTGGCAAGATTAAATTTTTCTGCAGCGCCCAGCACCAGGTCCACACCTTCTATTTTTGCTATCTCCTGTGGCTTTAGCTGTGCATAGCATCCTGTTATCACCACCATGGCCTCTGGTGCCCGTTTCTGTATGCGGCGCACTATCATGCGGCATTCTTTATCGGCATTCTCTGTCACAGAGCAGGTATTGATCACGTACACATCTGCATCCTCTTCAAAATCCTTTTTCACAAAGCCATCTGCTTCCAGCGTGCGGCTGAGTGTGGAGGTCTCAGAATAATTGAGTTTGCAACCTAATGTATGAAATGCTACTGTTTTGCTCATTATTATACCAAAGAGGTGCAAAATTACTAATAAATAAGCCCCCTTCCGTCATTTTAACACCAAATAATACAGGCACCTAACTCGCTAATAATGAACCAAGTATATGCAATAGTGTGAGAAGCCTCCTTTCGGGGCAGAGGGGTTGGCACGCCTTTACTAACACTATTACTGAATAAAACCGTGTAGTATGAAAAAGCTGATGATATTATCCGCTATAGCGCTTACATCCGTTTTTACCGGATGTACCAAAGTAAAACACCTTGCAGACATCAATGTGGATATACCTTACAACCAGGAAGTAAATATTCCTCAGTATGCAGGTGGCTATAGTGGTATGCCCATCCCGGGCGGTGGTGCCCAGTTACCCTTTCCTGCTATACCCGTAGCTACAAACTCCAAAGCGTATATAGCGCAGTACAATACCAGTGCAGAGAAAATAATTAAAGTAGATCTGAAAAGCCTTACACTGCAGATATTAAGCCCTGAAGGACAGAACTTTGATTTTTTGGATAATGTGCAGGTATATATTTCCGGGCAAACTCTTCCCGAAATGCTGCTGGCATCTAACTACAGTGTTCCTAAAGGCTTATCAACCCTTACGTTGACTACTGCTACAGATGTGAATCTGAAAAACTACTTCCTTCAGGACACTATTTATTTCAGGCTGAATGCACATATCAATGCTGTACCTATATCCGGTACACGATTAAATATTGCATCGGTATTCCACATGCTGGCCAATCCGCTGGAGTGAGCTGCCAAAATCTGAAAGTGTTGCAGGTAACCGGAAATTAATCTCTGGGAGGCAAAGGAGCAGGTTCCTCGCCACCCTGAGGTGCCATGGCACGAGGTCTTGTGTTGAACATATAACCCAGTTTCAATGAAAGACTGCGGAGCAATATCACGTTCTGGTTATAGCCGTCATACTTGTTTACTGCCGAAAGTCCAAGGCCGAAATCAGCGCCAAAATATATCTGCGGCAACGGGAACAGGCTCCATCCTGCATTCACCATAAACCCATACATGAAGTGCGGGCGGCCCTGGTTAAAACCGTAATAAGAAAAATTATCGTTTATAGTATTACCACTACCTGCGGCTACCATAAGTGTAGGCCCTACAGAAAACTTCGCCCTGCGATAGCCTTCCATATTAGTGTACAGCTTTATGCCCGGGGTAAAATAGAACATATGCCCGGGGTTGTAATCATTGGTATTTACAGTTACAGATACCGGGAGAACAAAGCTAAGCCACTTGTCTCTTAACAGGAAGTGCTCCCACGATAAGCCGGACCCATACCCGCTCTCATTGAGCGTAATGGCAGAGAACGCTACGATATTGTCCCGTTGCGGAAAACCCATCTGCGCTGTTGTGCGCACGGCACACATCGCACAAAGAATAACTGCAGCTATACGCTTCAATTTCATAGACCTAATAATTAAGTATTAAAACCTGTACCCCACCTTAAAACTGAACTGTACAAGACCGGTTGTCTGCTGGGTAATACCATCCAGTTTATTCAGGTAGCTGAAACCAAAACCAAACTCAGTACCTACATACAAGTGTGGTGTAGGATTTATGTTCAGCGATTGATTGATCATCATACCCAGTATGTTGTGCTGGCGGGTAATGTATGTAGGGTATACCGGAGCATAGCTACTATATGGGTAAGCATAGTAGTAATCAATAGATTCTGTTCTTTGTCCTGTAGCAAATACAATAGAGGGACCTATTGCGTATTTAGCAAGGCCTTGGTTGCCTGTAGGATATATTTTCAGCCCCGGCATTACATACACCATGGGATCATTGTAATGTGCATTACTTCCCAGTCGCTGTTCGCTGTTCGTATTCATTACTACAGATAGCGGCACATAGAGTGCAATGATACCTGCTTTATCCAGTGAACGCTCATAGCTGAAGCCAAGGCCAGCTACTCCGTTCTCCGACAATTGTATAGGCGCTATGGCCAATACATTCTCAGCATATTTGGCCTTTTCTTTCTTAGGCTCTTCAGCTATTGTTTGTGCAGAAACTGATATTGCAGTGCTCATGCTCAGCATGGCTATAGTAATAACCTTAAAGTTCATAGAATGTGTGTGTTTGAAATTATTTTATAATAACGCGACTATCTGCTTTCGATTAATTACTAACGACTTTCGACATTAGACTATTGACTTACGACTAACTTAAAACCTGTACCCAACCTTAAAGCTGAACTGCACAAGACCTGTAGTCTGCTGGCTGATGCCATCCAGTTTATTCATATAGCTGAAACCAAAACCAAACTCAGTACCTACATATAAATGCGGTGTAGGATTGATGTTCAGCGATTGGTTGATCATCATACCCAGTATGTTGTGCTGGCGTGTCGTATACGTGCTCGGCGGATAATAACCATAAGGATATGTTGAGAATACAATGTCCGGGTTATCAATTACTGTTCTTTGCCCTGTAGCAAATACTATTGACGGTCCTATTGCATATTTTGCAAGCCCCTGGTTGCCTGTAGGATATATTTTCAGCCCCGGCATTACATAAACCATAGGATCATTGTAATGCGCGTTGCTGCCAAGTCGCTGCTCACTGTTCGTATTCATCACTACCGATAGCGGCACATAGAGCGCAATGATACCTGCTTTGTCCAGTGAGCGCTCATAGCTAAAGCCAAGTCCGGCTACTCCGTTCTCCGACAATTGTATAGGCGCTATGGCCAATACATTCTCAGCATACTTTGCTTTTTCCTTTTTAGGCTCCTCTGCTATGGTTTGCGCAGAAACCGTTATCGCAATGCACATGCTCAGCATGGCCGTAGTAATCACCTTAAAGTTCATAGAATTATCTGTATCTGAATGTTTGACTTTATATTAAGCGTACTACCTACCGTCTACTTTAGACGCTCCATCGACTTTCTACTTTAGACTAACGACAACGACTATATACTAACTTAAAACCTATAACCTACCTTAAAGCTGAACTGCACAAGACCCGTAGTGCCCTGGCTGATGCCGCTTAAGTTGTTCACATAAGTAAAGCCAAGACCTAGCTCTGTACCCAGGTACAGGTGTGGAGTCGGGTTGATATTGATAGACTGGTTCACCATCATACCAAACATAGTATGGGTATGCTGCGTGGCGTAATTGCCATAATAATAGTTATCGTAGTCTGTCTTGGTACCTGTAGCTACTACCAACGATGGCCCTATTGCATATTTGGCAACGCCATAGCCACCTGTAGGATACAATTTTATTCCCGGCATCAGGTAAAACATACCATCATTGGTCGTCTGGCGCTGGCCATAATAATCATATTGGGTGTTCATATTGAACTCCATGATTGCAGGCACATAGAATGCAACAATGTTGTTCTTATCAAGTGCCTTTTCATAACTTACACTAAAACCTGCTATGCCAGCTTCTGTGAACTGGATAGGAGCAAACGCAAGTACATTGGATTTGTATTTACCCTTCATTGCACTATTGCGATCATGCCTGTGCTCTGAAGACGAAGACATATTATTGCCGGCAATAGTTTCCTCGTTACCATTTTCATACCTCACCTTATCCACCTCATCCTTTGGTATAAAGTACTCAGGCCCCGTAGGATTATCACTACGCCTGTAAATGATCTGCCTCGTACCTACGTTCTTTATTCTGGCTTCTATAACGTCGCCATTACTTTTAAATATTTTGTCCTGTGCTGTTACTACACCGGAAACAGATAAACAGGAAATAGCAAAAAATAAATGCTTTAAGGTCATAAGTATATGGTTTGTTATCAATAATACAATTTATTCAGCATATATCATGCCAAAGTTTTACACATAATTGAAAATTCCGTGGTTACTTTCTATTACCACCTCTTTTTTCTCTGCTTTTTCCACAATTCCTGATACTTGGGCGTCTATATTAAAACTCTTTGCTATAGCTACAATACTTTCCGCCGTTTCTTTGTCGGTAAATATTTCCAGCCGCTGCCCCATATTGAATACCTGGTACATTTCCCGCCAGTCCGTTCCTGCCGCCTGCTGTATCATATTGAATAACGGGGGAACCGGCAATAAATTGTTCTTTACCACCCTCAGTGGTGAAGGAAGATAATGCAGGCACTTGCTCTGCCCGCCTCCGCTGCAATGTATGATACCATGTATCTGGTCAAAATGCTGCTGCAATACCTTAAGCACCACGGGCGCATAAGTACGCGTAGGCGACAGTATCATCTTACCTACGTTCAGCGGAGTTTCAGTAGCATCGGTCAATCCGTACTTACCATTATATACCACCTCATCAGGCAGATTAGGGTCTACGCTTTCAGGGTACTTGGTTGCGTATTCTTTCTTCAGCATCTCATGACGCGCACTGGTAAGCCCGTTGCTGCCCATGCCGCTGTTATACTCATCCTCATAGGTAGCCTGCCCGTAGCTGGCCAGCGACACCACTACATCGCCCGGCTGCATTTTTTCGGTGGTTATCAGCTTGCTGCGCTCCATGCGGCAGGCCATGGTGCCATCTACTATTACCGTACGCACCACATCGCCCACATCAGCAGTTTCGCCACCCAGCAGGTGCACTTCTATATCATGTTCCCTCAGGGTATCAAAGTATTCCTGCGTACCATTGATGAGCGCAGATATCACCTCACCCGGTATCTTATGTTTATTACGCCCTATGGTAGATGAATAAATGAACGGTCCTGTAGCGCCTATGCATAGCAGGTCATCTATGTTCATCACTATACTGTCTATGGCTATACCCTTCCACACGCTCATGTCACCGGTCTCTTTCCAGTACATGTAGGCAAGTATGCTTTTGGTACCTGCACCATCGGCATGTATCAGGTTGCAGAACGCCGGATCATTGGCTAAATAGTCAGGATATATTTTACAAAAGGCATTAGGGAACAGTCCCTTGTCCAGTTTGGCTACGGCCTTATGTACGTCCTCTTTCTGTGCGGATACCCCGCGCTGGTTATATCGGTTGTCCAAAGTAAAAATTGAATGACAAAAGTAAGAAATTGTTCGTCAGCAATGCCCTTTAATGCTGCACAATACAAGGTATGTGGAAAATTTTCATGCTAAGCAGAAAAGATAGCATTATATCCTCCCGGACATTGCGAGCTTAAAACACACAACACTGGAAACTGCGGCTTTGCGCCTTTGCGAGAAAACTCCTAAGAAAAGAACAGCGATACAATTGTAAATACAGCAAACACAACACTCGCAATACCATTGGTATTGGCAAAGGCAATACCCACCTTGCTCAGGTCGTTAGGCTTCACCAGCATGTGCTGATAAGTAAGCATCACGCCATAGAACGCAGCCCCTACCCAATATACCCAGCTAAAGTGCCCAACTACGCCTGCAGTTACTACAAATATAGCAGAGCATACATGCAGCAATGTAGATACAAGCAACGCGTTCTTTACCCCAAGTGCTGCGGGTATAGAATGTAATTGCTGGCTCCTGTCAAATTCCTCATCCTGCAACGCATAAATAATATCAAAACCCGATACCCATGTCACCACCGAGAAAGAGAACAACAATGGCAGCCAATGAAAATATCCTGTAACGGCAAGGAAAGCCCCTATAGGCGCCAGTGACAGCCCAACGCCCAATACAATATGACACAGCGCCGTGAACCGCTTGGTATAGCTATAGAACAGCACTACGAACAACGCAACGAACGACAGGTAGAAACAGGCCATATTAATGAACCATGTAGTAGCTATAAAGAGCACACAATTGATAATGGTGAATGTAAGCGCATGTTCCGCTTTTATCACACCGGCGGGTATCTCCCGCTTTGCAGTACGCGGGTTCATCGCATCAAACTGCCTGTCCAGGTACCTGTTGAAAGACATGGCCGCGCTACGGGCAAACACCATGCACAGCAATACCTTTACCAGCAGGTCCCATTTGAACGGGTTGTGGAAATAAACAACAGCCAGCGTAAAACCAATAAATGCGAACGGCAGCGCGAACACCGTATGGCTAAACTTGATCAGCGAAAGATATTGCTGAAATCTGCGCAAAGGAGAAATACCTGTACTACTCATAATTTACATCTGCACCACTTATCTTACATCTGCCTCTATACCTATTGATACCGCTTCCGGCATAGCATTAGAGTGTACTATTATATTCTTCTGTTGAAAACCTGATTTACCCGTAGTGTTGAACTCTACAGTTATTTCACCATCTGCATCAGGCGCTATAGGGTCCATCTGAAAACCCGGTACCGTGCAACCGCATGTTACATCGGTCTTACAGATCATCAACGGGTTAGTACCTGTGTTCTTGAACTTGAACGCATGTCTTACCACCTTTCCTTCTGATACAACACCAAAGCTGTATTTTGTTTCATAGAACTGCATTGTTGTCTTAGGCATCTTGTATATCCTTTCGCAACGCAGCTTCATATCTTCTGCAAATATCTCACCATGATACTGTGTACCGTCCTTAGCGTAAAAATTACCATTATACCCTTCCCTGTTTGCCTCACGGTTCTTCCACAGCGTGAAAACAGAATTCCTGCTCACCCCGGTAAGTTCCAGTATCACCAGCACGAAAACAGACAATGTCAGTATGGTCAGTAAAACAATTTTATAATTTTTATACATTATCGGGTGTGTCTTTTTTACAAATATACTTATGAAATCTAATAATTAAAATTTATGGCTCCTATTTGCCCACTTACCTGCTTCGTTAACTACTCATTAAGTAAATAACAACCCATTAAACCGTCGAACACTCACAAAATAGAACTTACTCATTAAGCCATTACGCCATTCAGCAATTGAGCCATTAATTAAGCCATTGGGCATTAATTAAGCCATTGGGCATTAATTAAGCTTTCTCCTCCCATATCTGCGCCAGGTGCACCAGCGTTTCCACTGCTTGCTCCATATCCTGCACACTCACATATTCCTGCTTGGAGTGTATGCCCATCTCTCCTGTAAACAGGTTAGGACATGGCAGCCCCATAAATGACAAACGTGAACCGTCTGTGCCACCGCGTATGCTCATGCGCTGCACATTCATTCCCGCCCTCTTGTATGCTTCTTCTGCATTGTCCATCACATGCGGGTGCTGGTCTAGTATTTCCTTCATGTTGCGGTATTGCTCCTTTACTGCAAAGTTCACCGTAGCACCGGGAAACTGTGCCACCGCCTTATCCGCTATAGCGCTCAGCTTTTGCTCATGCTCTGCAAGTTTCTTTGTATCAAAGTCCCTCACTATAAATTGCACAACGGTTTTTTCCAGGCCGCCTTCTATAGATACCGGGTGCACAAATCCCTGCATACCTTCTGTGGTTTCAGGGTTCCATTCTGTTTTTGGCAGCATATCTATAAATGCACCGGCTACTTTCATCGAATGAACCAGCTTGCCCTTTGCATAACCCGGATGCGCGCTGATACCATTGAAGGTAACTATCGCAGCATCAGCCGAAAAGGTTTCCCCTTCCAGGTGGCCACGCTCACCGCCATCAAGTGTATAACCATAGTGTGCGCCCAGCTTCTTCATATCCACCGCTGCCACACCACGACCTATTTCCTCATCAGGGGTAAACAGTATACGTATCTTACCGTGCTTTATTTCAGGATGGTTGATCAAGTAAGTAGCAAGATCCATTATGATGGCAACACCTGCCTTATCATCAGCGCCCAGCAACGTAGTGCCAGATGCGGTAATGATATCGTCCCCTATTCTTTCTTTCAGGTATGGATGGTTAGCAGTGCTTACCACTATGCTTGTATCATCAGGCAATACTATATCCTTGCCGTCCCATTGTTTATGTAGTATTGGCTTTACACCTTTTCCGCTGCAGTCCGGTGCAGTATCTACGTGAGAACAGTAGCACAGTACAGGCACATCCTTATCGGTAGTAGCAGGTATGGTTGCATATACATAGCCATGCTCATCCAGTTCAGCATCCTTTATACCTATAGCCAGCAGGTCTTCCACCAGCACCTTGCTCAGGTCTTTCTGCTTTTCAGTAGATGGCTGCGAAGGCGATGTAGGGTCGCTTTGCGTATCTATTTGTACATAGCGCATAAAGCGGTCGGCGGCGGTGTGCTGGTATCCTGGTAATGACATGTATATATTTTGAACCGCAAAAATAGGTATCTTACTGCTAAAACAAAAGATTATACAGATACACGATATTTGCAGTCAGAAAGGTAATGTTTGTACCTCTCTTTATAACCCTCCCGGTTAAAATATCATCATATGCAAGGACTATCTCTAAATAAAACAGATATATCACAGATTGTAACCGTCACGTTTACGCTCTTTGCAGTTATCGATATGCTCGGTTCACTACCGGTCATCATATCTATAAAAAAGAAAGTGGGTGATATCAATGCACTTACCGCCACCCTCGTATCCGGTGGCCTGATGCTGCTGTTTTTCCTCATCGGCGAACAAATGCTGGAGTTCATGGGGTTGGATATCAAATCATTCGCCATTGCAGGTTCCATCGTCATCTTCATCCTGGGCCTGGAAATGGTTCTCGGCCTTGAGTTCTTCAAGCACGATGGTGGCGAAGGAAAATCAAGCACGCTCGTACCTGTTGCTTTTCCACTTATAGCCGGTTCAGGCACACTCACTACCGTCATGTCGCTCAAGGCGGCATACGAGTCTTACAACATACTCATTGCTATCTTCATCAACCTCATCATTATTTATATCACACTCAGATCAGTGGACTTCTTGGAGCGTATGCTGGGCCCGTCCGGTGTCCTGGTCATACGCAAGTTCTTCGGTGTTATTCTGCTGGCTATTGCAGTAAAAATATTCAGGAACAATATTGGTGTATTGAAATGAGCTCTATTTCATCCGGCCCGGCGCTTCAGGTTTGCTGCTTATTACCTTGCCCGCTTTATCTATTCTTGTTGTCCCCCTGTCCCATGGAGATAACATCCGCTCTTTATCGTCGTTTGCTATGCTGCTCAGCTTTGTGCCCATGAACGGGTCTTTATCCGTCCTTTCCACAGTCACCTTCTTCGCTCCTATCTTCAGGTTATAGAACCACTTTTCGTGCCCGTTAGCATGTAGCGGTATTCTTCTTGCCCTCATATATCTTCCGTTAGCTATCACCTCCATGTTGTAGCTATCCTGCGGCAGCAGCTGCGTGTAGTATAATCCGTCCTTATCGGCTTGTGTTTCATATTTCAGGTCGTATCCCTTGTTTATTTTTATTCTTGCTCCCGGTACAGGCATACCATGCTCATCGGTTACTTTCCCTGCAAACATTTGCTTTTGTCCAAATGCAATATCACCGGTCGCAATTAATAGCACTAATATCCAGATCGCCTTTTTCATAAATAAAAATTAAAGATGGTCACATTAAATTCCCTGTTACAAATTTATCTAAATTGCATGACATTCATTAAATTTCCAAACGGTAGCCTGGCTTAAATGTCATAATTATCAATTAAAACTATGCTGAACGAAATACTACGTCACGCCAATAAATATTCTGACGGCCTGAAAAAGATCCAGGCGCGCAAAGAACAATGGCTCGTGAAACACAAAGAGCTGAAAGCGCACCTGGAGCAACTGGCAGACTACCTTGATGCTAATACTACTTACAAACAGGATTTTTATGTAGACATGCTGCATGCCTATAATGAAGACATGCATGGCACCTGCGCAGATATGCCGTCTGTTGCCTTCCGCTCAGGCGATATGCCTATGCTGCTCACATTCCGCAATAGCATGGGTGAGCGCAAGTCATATATAGAAGAGGGGTTCAGCATTACATTCAGTCCTACCATCACCGGCCAGATACTTGTATTGTTGCTGCCGCATCATAATGATCTGAACAAAAATCCCCCGGAGTATTCCTCGCTCGCGGTAATTAATGATCCCGGTGAGTTAACAATGGATATGGCAGATCGCATCATAAGCAACGGCATGGAAGTTGCGTACCACACTTCATTTACCGGTATGAGTGAACCATCAGACAATAATGACCAGGCAGAAACACAATCACCCGTACAACGCACACCTATTGGCTTCAAGCGATATGAAACAACACAAAAAATTATTTAGCAGCTTATGTATTGTTGCCGCCGGTGCATTATTATTTGGGGCATGCAACAATGAAAATAAACCTGCAGCAACTGTCACTACGGCTGCCGATAATAATGCAATACCTGTAACGAAGATCATGTCTTACGACGTGGTCAATGAGTATCCACATGATCAATTTGCGTTTACCGAAGGGCTGGAATACAAAGATGGTGTGCTCTATGAAAGTGTGGGCCAGTACGGCTATTCCGATATTCGCAAGTCGGACCTGAAAACAGGCAAGGTGATCACTTCTACAAAAATGGAGCCACGTTATTTTGGTGAGGGCATGACCGTGCTCAATGGCAAAATATACCAGCTTACCTACAAAGAAGGAAAGGGATTTGTATACAATGCAGCAACGCTGAAACAAGAAAAGACATTTGCTTTCAATGCCCCGGAAGGTTGGGGCATGACCAACAATGGCTACCACCTCATATTCGATGATGGCACTAACAAACTTCACTTCCTGGACCCAAATACATTTGCAGAAGTAAAACAGCTTGCTGTAAAAGATGAGCATGGCCCGGTAAATGAGATCAATGAGCTGGAGATGATACATGGCTTCCTCTACGCAAATCAATGGCAGACAGACTACATACTAAAAATAGATACAGGTACAGGTATGGTAGTAGCCCGTGCCGACCTCAGTTCATTACGCCAGCGCATAGGCATCAACCCGCCATCAGGCCGCATGCATGAGCCCGATGTACTCAACGGCATAGCCTATGATGAGGCAACAAACCGTATCTTTATAACAGGAAAGAACTGGCCCAAAGTATTAGAAGTAAAACTGGATAATTAAATAGCGGGTTGATACCCATGCTGAAGAACTTGTCCGAATAGACTTCCTGTCATGGTGAGGCTCCTCGAATCCATGACTGCTGAGAAAAGATGCAATGCTAAATAGAATTGATAACTCTGTATCATGAATTACAACTACATCATTACCAACCTTCAAAGAAACAAAGCAGTATTCCACAGCCTGCTTGCAGGATTAACAGAAGAAGAATACCTCTGGAAACAGCAACCAGAAAAATGGTGCCTGCTGGAAATAATCTGTCATCTGTACGATGAAGAAAGAGAAGACTTCCGCGCACGTACAAAACATACATTAGAAACTCCCGAACTTCCTATGTCGCCTATTGATCCTGTAGGCTGGGTGAAAGAACGAAAATACCTGGAACAGGATTACGAAGCAAAGCTTACAAGCTTTTTGCAGGAGCGCGACAACTCAATAGCCTGGCTGAAATCACTTAATGACCCCAACTGGGATAACACCTACCACCACCCTAAGCTGGGTGCACTTACCGCAAAGATGTTCCTCTGCAACTGGCTTGCCCACGACCACCTGCATATCCGCCAGATAACGAGATTAAAGTATGACCACCTGAAACACTTGTCAGGCGAGTCACTTAGTTATGCTGGGGACTGGTAAACCATGGTATAAAAAAGAACTCAATCAAATAACTTTTTTGATATCACTCTGAATAACCCATTTAATCCCCAGACAATTAATGCATAAAAAACGCCAACAAAAACAGACATCGCTATTCTCTGGCCGATAGCATCACCGGAGCGGTCACGGTAGTGAGATTTATGATAGGTGAATAATAAAAAGGTGCTGAAAAAAATAATAAACCAATAAATCAATTCTACAAATGGTTTTGCTTTTCTGTTAAAGACTGCCATAAAGAAATAGTTTACTGTTAATGCTTTCCCACTAGTCCAAGCGTCCGCTTGGTCTCAACATACGCAAGCGTCCCGCTTGCGACAAAAAGAAAAACTGACAACCATCGGGAAATCATTCTTTGCCCGCCGTAGCTTTTTCAGCGAAGGAGGGTAATCAGGAAAATCAAGGTTCAAATTACTTCACGATCAGTTTGCTGTTATATATATCAGCACCTGTGCGTACAGTTATAGTATATACGCCTGGCGCTACCCTATCCAGTTGCATATTGCAGGTATTCTTTCCTGCATTGCCATGCACACTCATTTCTTTCACTACCCTACCAAATACATCTTCCAGCTTCACATTGTACGTACCGCTGGTTGCTGCCTCAAACTCTACAGTGGCCATCTTATCAGCCGGGTTAGGATATATGTTCATCATACGGGTTACCTTCGTCACCTCATTCACCGCCATTTTCGCACACACATCGAAAGGTATCATGTCTGAGGCGTTACCATTCACTACTACCTGCACTGAGAAACTACCTTCAGGCATTGTCACATTTATCGGGAACACAAACAGTGTCGTGTCTGCCTGTGTGCCTCTACTTACACCGGTACTGTTCCAGTTCAGGGTCTGCATATACATGACCGTATCACCGGTAGTACTTACCAGGCGTATGATCGGGTAGTTGGTATTCATCTGCCAGTCATCACCATAAGATGCCCCTTCAGTGATACCATTAAACAACATACCGGTAGCCATAAATGTATCGCAATGAACAGTTGCTACGGTGCTCAGTGTTGGCTTTCCTTCCGGCAGCGGCGCGCTGTCCGGCGTGTAGGTATAATATTGGTCATCGCCCTGCGGGCCGTACAGAATAGTACCGTCCGGCAGGCACAGCATGTTAGAGAAATAAGCAGGGGTATGGCTGCTGTCCTCTCCGTTCGGGGCAGTCAGCTTTGTAAATGTATTCGTCTTGTAATCGAACTCATAGAAAGACATCGGCTTATGAAATACGCTGTCTACTGTAGGAATGTGAGAAAACGAACAAAGTATTTTACCGTTCACCATCATTGCGGCAGCAGCATCCGGTGCGCCCATAGTATCAGGTATCATCGGGCCCGTGGTCCAGCTGCCGGCGCTGGTATCTCCAGATGGCGTATAGTAAGCAGTATAGCCTGATGATCCTATAAAAAATCCACGCCCATCAGGCAACAGCATTGCAGCGCCCGTTTCAGAACCGTAGATATCATACAAAGGCACAGTTACATTACTATCACTGATCCATTTGTTAAGTGCAGGTATATAGCGCTCTGCATTCGTTGATTTTACATCTACGAACAGGATACTGTTGTCCTGCAATTTCAACCATACTGATTCATTAGCGATACCCAGTGTAGGTGGGCCCACAGTAAAGCTGTCAGCTACAGGGTCATAAATATAAGTTTTCTTACACACCCCGCTTTTGTTAAATACCACCGCCTGCAGTACTCTGCCGTCAGGCAGTATTTCAGAGTTAGCATCAGAAAGAGTATCGGTAATTACCGGTAACCCCTTCTTTACAGGCGACCAGAAATCAAATTGAGGATCGTATATTTCGCCCCTGTTACGTCCGCTGCCATATTCACCGCCTGCCACATACACCATTCCGTTCTTAAGTACCTGCGATGAAAAATACAGCCGGGTATCGGCCATAGATGCCGCCCTGGTCCAGGTACCGTTTCTGTAGCTCCCATGTATGTCCGGTGTCAGCCTGTCCCATCCCGATCCATATACATCACTGCCCCCACCCGATGTCTTTGCCAATACAGTTCCGTCTGTAAGCAGCAGCAATACACCTTTATTGTAACGGGGGGAAGTATTTACCACAGAATCCCATTTGCCTTTGGCATTGCTCATTACAGGCAATAAGAGAACGGTCAGTAAAACAAGTAATGCACTTTTTTTGGTCAGGGACATTTCATTTATTTTATCAGAAGCTGACTATACATATCAGCAACTGCATATATTATCAAATAATTAAGCTATAAAAGTAACGAAATACTTTTATTCCTAACACAAACATACTTCAGGCCCAAAAAATAGGTCCCACACCAAACGGTATGGGACCTATAACTTATCACTGACTAATTTTTTAATCTTTTAACCAATTACCAAACTCTCGCCCTTTCACTTGCCGGACGGAACAATTTGTCAGTTGGTTTCACATCAAATGCATTGTACCATGCCTGCATGTTAGTGATTGGCACATTGCAGCGCAGCTCGCTTGGTGAGTGCGGATCTGTCTTCAGACGTGATGCTATTTCCTCAGGACGGGTATTAGCTCTCCATACCTGTGCCCAGCTCAGGAAGAAACGCTGATCAGGAGTAAATCCGTCTATTTTAGTATTGCTCTTACCCTGTTCTGTCTTTTTAAATGCCTCATAGGCTATGTTCAGTCCGCCCAGGTCAGCGAGGTTCTCACCTTCTGTCAGTGCGCCGTTTGCATGGGTAGTATCTATTACTATCAGTTTGTTGAACTGGTCTACCACCATATTTGCCTTCATCGTAAAGTTTGCAGAGTCAGCAGATGTCCACCAGTTGGCAAGGTTACCTTCTGCATTATACAGGCGGCCCTGGTCATCAAAACCATGCGTCATCTCGTGACCAATTACAGCACCTATACCACCGTAGTTTACCGCATCATCTGCATCACCATCAAAGAATGGGTACTGCAATATACCTGCAGGGAAAACGATTTCGTTGAAGCCTGGGTTGTAATAAGCATTCACGGTAGGAGGTGTCATGCCCCACTCTGTCCTGTCTACTTTTCTGCCCAGCTTACTTAGTTCGTAGTTATATTCCCACACACCGGAAGCCAATACGTTCTTTATGTAATCATTGTTTACAATGGTCAGTGAGCTATAGTCTTTCCACTTGTCAGGATAGCCTATTTTCTTCATAAAGGTGTTCAGCTTGGTTATCGCTTTTACCTTTGTTTCGTTACTCATCCAGTCCAGCTTATTGATGCGGTCTGCATAGGTCTGCTGCAGGTTATTCACCAGTTCCAGCATACGCTTTTTAGCTTCAGGTTTAAAGTTCTTATCTACATACATCTGGCCCAGCAATTCACCTTCTGAATTATCTACCACCTGCATGATACGCTTCCAGCGTGGCTCCTGCTCCTGTTGTCCGCGCATTGTTTTACCATAGAACGCGAAGTGCGTAGTATCAAAATTATGGCTCAGGTAACTCGACAGGTTGTTCACCAGGTGGTACTCCATATACTTCTTCCATGTCTCTATAGATACTGTTTTCATATCTTTAGCCACTTCAGTAAAGAATGCAGGCATACCTACTATTACTGTATCTTCTCCTTTCACCTTCAGGCTGGTAAGCAACATTTTCCAATCCAGGCCCGGTGTCAGTTTATTGATCTCGGCCAGGCTGTATTTGTTGTACAACTTGTACGGGTCACGCATTTCCACACGTGTCAGAGATGCACCTGCCAGCATCAGCTCCAGGTTATAGATGTCTGTAGCATCTTTCTGTGCAGCTGTTGCGCTTTCGCCCATCAGTGCCAGCATTTTAGGTATGTATGCCTTGTATGCATCACGTATCCTTACAGTACGTGCGTCCATATCAAAGTAGTACTCCCTGCCCGGCATGCCCAGTCCGCCCTGGCCAAACTGGCATACTTCCTTAGTTACATTCTTATCATCAGGCGATATACCGAAGCTGAACAACGGGCCTATACCTTCTGTATGCTCTATAGCTATTTCATTGATCAGGCCATTAGCATCCTTTACATTCCTGATACGTGTAAGCACACTGTTCAGCGATGCTATACCTATCTGGTCTATTTTAGCGCTGTCCATACCCGTGCGGTAAAAATCGCCTACCTTCTGCATAGTGCTGCCCGGCTTTGCATTACGTGTGTGTGCTGCTTCTTCCAGTAATGTGTGCAGTGCATTATAGTTATTTTCCTGCAGCTCGTTAAAGCTGCCCCAGCGTGTTTTTGATTTTGGTATCGGGTTTTCCCTCAGCCATCTGCCGTTAGCATATAGGTTGAAGTTATCTCCCGGCCTTACGGTAGTATCCATGTTTGCACGGCTCAGGAGATTTTTCCCTTTTGCTGTAGCATTCTGTGTACCTGATGCCATTGCAAGTATTGCGGCACCGGCAAGTAATGTGTTTTTCAACTGCATGATCGATCTTATTAATTTTAGGCTGCAAAAGTACGATAAGCATAGTAAAAACCACTATCAATGGTAATATAGGCACCACGTGAAAAAAGGGGGATATTTCTTCAAAAACTTACTTTTAACCTTATCAACCTGCCAACTTATAACTTATCAACCTTTTAACCTTTAACTTTTAAACATGTCAACTTTTCAACCTTTTAACTATCTTTCATAAAAAATACCCATTATGCCGCTGATCATCACCGCAACCGACTTCTCTGACATAGCAACTAATGCAGTTCACTATGCATGCAATATGGCAAAAGAGCAAGGTACCGCACTGGTCATACTCCATTCTTTCTCTGTGCCTGTTTCATTCAGTGATGGCCCTATGCCGGTCAATTTCATTAATGATACCCAGCGCGATGCAGAAGCCCATATGGACAATCTGCTCGTAGACCTATACAAAGCTTACCCTTCAGTGAACATAAAAGGCACTGTCGTATTTGGCGATATACTGGACGCTATAGATGAGTATGTAGAAGAACATGAAAAGCCATGGATGATAATAGTAGGCAACAGCATAGCGGGCGATGGCGCCTCATGGCCGGGCAGCACTACTATGGATGCATTCAGTGAACTCCGGTTCCCGGTACTGGCAGTGCCACCAGGCGCTGTATACAAAACAGTTAAGAACATCTGTTTCGCATTCGACAATAAGCACTCGGGAAATATAGCTTCCATGCTGCGCCTTGCAGACATAAAGCAGCGGCTCAATGCAGAGCTGCACGTGCTGAACGCACAAACCGATGATAATAAAACAGACGAGTCAGAGATGGACCCTATAGTCCGCAACCTGCTCTCACCCGTCAATCCGCACTACACCATAGTGGCCGATACAGATATAGAACATGCTATCGAGACATTTGTAACAGGCAACAATGTGGACATGCTCATTATGATACCACGCAAGCATTCTTTCTTTGAAGGATTGTTTCACAAGAGTCACACAAAAGCAGTAGCGCATCGCAGCCACATACCTATACTGGCATTGCACGATTCACAAGCTTAATAAACTATTTATCGGAGGGATATTTTAACGAGGCTTCGTATGCCTTCTTCGCCTGGCGTTTCTTTACAAGATGCCTCAGGCCTTTGTAGGATAGCTCTACAGCTTTCCATTTCAGGTAGCCGCCCAGCACTTCTACAGCAGCATTGCGTATAGGATGCTTCTTTGGTTTGTCTTCACTGTAGACATCACCACGCTCTTCTTTTCTGCTGTCTTTTCTTTTAATCACCCTGTCTATCACCAGGTTCATCAGTCCCCTTGTTATAGGACTGGCTATCGGCAGCATATTGACAATTGACTTAATGGAGAAACCGCCACCCTCGTCATCTCTGTCCTTATCTTTCTTACCCTTACCGCTCTTACCGCTTATCAGCCCACCTATGCCACCCAGCGACAGCGAATCATCTTCATCCAAACGCGCGATCTCCCGTTTCAGGAGTTTTTGCTCCCGCTCCAGGTCTTCCATGCTGCGTAGTTTCTTCGGATAAAGTGCCATTGCTGAATTGTATGAGTAAGCAATATAAAGGTATAGGCAGGCATTACACCCGCCTATCCTTGAAACGTTTTATTATTGTTCCTTGTCTTTTTTCTTATCCTCATCACTGCTCATTGCAGATATGATACCACTCGCAAAAAACCTGGTGATACCCCTGCGGCAGCTGATCACTATTGTCAGCATAAGTATATACACACCTATGGTAACAAAGAACGAAGCCAGCTTGCTGAGCCCCAGTGCCATGAATGTTTCTGTAAGCCCAAAGCCCAGGAACAGCACTATAGCAAATACGATGAACAGACAGATGAACGCGAACAAAAAGTAACTTACAACTTTAGATGTCTGCCCTATAAAGTTGAGCTTAAGCAGCTTTATATGCACATCCAGGTATTCCAGTATTTTCTCCTTGATCGTGGCTAGTATGTTCATCAGGCGATG
>JAOQAP010000031.1 GCA_025963465.1 Flavipsychrobacter sp. | reverse complement strand
ACCCATCGCATAAGGACGCTAAGAACCTACCGTTAACTATTCGACAGGAAAAAAGAATTTAAGCGACATCCCGTTGTGTAGCATACAGTACGTAATAGAAAAAGCCCGACATTTTACGCCGGGCTTTTTTATAAACCTATATTGTTATTGATATCAAGGTATATCTATCCTTTCACCGTAATATTTTGCCTGCTTATTGAGCACAAGATCCATGCCCATTCGTACCCGGGCCAGTACTTCCCTGATATTGGCATCAGCAAACGAACTGCCATCTTTGGCGTTATAGGCAATGGCAGTTACTTTTTTGTGGTTAGCTATATATAATGCTCTCCTGTTATGAAATTCCTGAGATATGATAGTTACATGGTCTTGCCCGAATATGTCCCGGCACCTTAATATACTATCCAACGTCCTGAATCCTGAATTATCCATATATATGTGCCCGGCAGGTATGCCGCGGGCCACAAGGTCAGCTTTCATTATCGCAGGCTCATCATAATTAGGACTTTTATCGCCACTTACTATTACATAGTCTATTTTGCCGGCCATATACAAGGCTACTGTAGCATCTATACGATTTTGATAATATACATTAACGAGTTTCCGGGCTTTATCAGTAAATTTAGCTGTACCCAGCAGCAATCCCACCTTGTTCTTGGGGATCACATTTACATCTGTATATAATTGTTTTGCAGTACTATTCTTTACCATATAGTTTATAGCAACTACTAAACCTACCAGCAAAAGCAGGACGAAGAGCAAACTATATCGTAAAAAACGTTTGAACATAGGTTGTCAAAAAAATAAAAATGCTAATATAGGTCATTCCCCACGATTAGCTGATTTACTAAGTATTTATGGGTCAATATTTTTCCACATAAAAACGTTGAAAAATGCCTTATGAATTTATCAAGCAATCGACTATATTTGCACACTTAATTTTTTATAACAATATATATAATTATGACTCCACTTTTTTACCTCGTACCTGCATTTGGTATTCTGGCATTGTTGTACACGTTCATCAAAAGCGCATGGGTTAGCAAACAGGAATCCGGCAACGCGCGGATGACCGAAATAGCCCAATATATATCAGAGGGCGCGATGGCCTTTCTGAAGGCAGAATATAAGGTACTCGCCTACTTCGTTATTATTGCCGGGTTATTGCTGGCATACATGGGTTACAGCAATTCTGCTTCCAGCCCATTGATAGCAGTAGCATTTATTATAGGTGCATTCTTTAGTGCGCTTGCAGGCTTTATAGGTATGCGCATAGCTACCAAAGCCAATGTGCGTACTGCACATGCAGCCCGCACAAGCCTCAGCAAGGCACTTGCTGTTTCTTTCGGCGGTGGCTCTGTTATGGGACTTGGCGTTGCCGGCCTTGCAGTGCTGGGCTTGGGTGGCCTGTTCATCATCCTCAAAATGATCTTTGCTCCTAATGCAGGAGTAGACAGCATAGAGATGGAGCGTACGATAGAAGTACTTACCGGTTTCTCCCTTGGCGCTGAAAGCATTGCGCTTTTTGCACGTGTGGGCGGTGGTATATATACCAAGGCTGCCGACGTAGGCGCTGACCTGGTAGGTAAAGTAGAAGCAGGTATACCTGAAGATGACCCACGTAACCCTGCAACTATTGCAGATAACGTAGGTGACAACGTAGGTGATGTGGCTGGTATGGGCGCTGACCTTTTCGGTTCTTATGTAGCTACCGTTCTTGCAACAATGGTACTGGGCCGCGAAACAGCTTCAGCTGATCATTTCAATGGTTTTGGCCCTATACTTCTTCCTATGATGATAGCGGGAGTAGGTATCGTTCTTTCTATAATAGGCACTTTATTCGTTCGTATTTCTGATAGCGTAGGCAACAGCACATCTGCTGTACAGAGAGCACTGAACATGGGTAACTGGGGTTCGATAGTACTTACTGCTGTAGCTTGTTACTTCCTGGTCAACTACATTTTACCTGAAGGTAACATGACACTGCGTGGCGTAGAATTTACAAGGAACGGTGTATTCTTCGCAATCATTGTAGGCCTGATCGTTGGTACATTAATGAGCATGATCACCGAGTACTATACTGCTATGGGCAAAAAACCTGTACTGAGCATCATCCGCCAGTCTTCTACAGGTCATGCGACAAACATCATCGGCGGCCTTGCTGTAGGTATGGAATCTACGTTCCTTCCAATCCTTGTATTGGCAGGCGGTATATTTACAGCGCACCATTTTGCAGGTCTTTACGGTGTAGCTATTGCAGCTGCAGGTATGATGGCTACTACAGCGATGCAGCTGGCTATCGATGCATTCGGCCCTATCGCTGATAATGCAGGTGGTATAGCTGAAATGAGCGAATTGCCGAAAGAAGTGCGTGAAAAAACAGACATACTGGATGCAGTAGGTAATACTACCGCAGCTACAGGTAAAGGTTTTGCTATCGCATCTGCAGCGCTTACATCACTGGCATTGTTCGCTGCTTATGTAGGTGTTGTTGAGAAGAACGGTTTTGCACTGAACGACGCTATCAACATCTATCATGCAGATGTACTGGCTGGTTTGTTCGTAGGTGGTATGATACCATTCATATTCTCTTCACTGGCCATCCGCGCAGTAGGTGAGGCGGCTATGAGCATGGTGGAAGAAGTTCGCCGCCAGTTCCGTACTATTCCTGGTATCATGGAAGGTACAGGCAAGCCTGAGTATGACAAGTGCGTGGCTATCTCTACAAACGCTTCCCTGCGTAAGATGATGTTGCCGGGCGCTATCGCTATCCTTTCTCCATTGATCATTGGTTTCGTTTTCGGCCCTGAAGTATTGGGTGGGTTCCTGGCAGGCGCTACAGTAAGTGGCGTACTGATGGGTATGTTCCAGAACAATGCCGGTGGTGCATGGGACAACGCTAAAAAATCATTTGAAAAAGGTGTGGAAATAAACGGAGAGATCTACTACAAAAAATCAGAACCACATAAGGCATCAGTAACAGGTGACACAGTAGGTGATCCATTCAAGGATACATCTGGCCCATCTATGAATATCCTTATCAAGCTGATGTCTATAGTAGCATTGGTTATTGCACCAAGTATTGCTGCACTGCATAGCAAAGAAAGGCCAACAGTTGTAAAGAAAGAAGTAATTACAAATACAACGACAACGACAACGACAGAAAGCACACCTGCTGCAGCTCCTGCAGAGAGTGCACCTGCTACTAACTAAGCATACCACTAATTATATTATACAGATCCCTGAACATCAATTTGTTCAGGGATCTTTTTTAATACAAACAGTATCTCACTTTTTATTAACGATGGCTGGCTAATAAATGATTACCTTTTGATGAAATAGAAAGCCACTGTCGGCTCTCTATAAGTTACCACAATGACTTTACATGGCTTTAACTTTTAAAAACAGAATATACATTGGCTTTACTTTGGCAATTCTGCTTAGCGTTGTCAGCGGGCTTACCTCTTACATCATCCTGCAAAAGCAGCAGAAACAAAGGGTATTTGTAAGAAAGGCGCGCAGCATACTGGATACAACCACAAGTATCCAGAACCAATTAATAGAAATGGAAGTTGGCCGCAGAGGGTTCAGGGTAACCAATCAAAAGAGATTCCTTGAACCATACAATAATGGCCTACAGCACATAGGAATAAAAGTAGCTGTACTAAAAAAATTATTGGCAGACGATCCTGAACTTGAAAATATAGAAACTGATCTTGAGCAACATGTAAATGCTATCCTCTCATTTTGGGCTAAAGCTGGTGACAACGCAAGCGATTATACAAGGGAATATATTACAAACCTTACCGACGATGAAAAAAGGCAAATGGATGAGATTCGCGTCATCATTGCCAAATTGCAAAAAGAAGAATCTAAACTGCTTACTGTAAGGCGTGACGAATATGACCAGTTGGTTCATTTCGGCACATTGGCCTCAAGCATAGATAGTGTAGTATCGCTTGCCATAATTATCATACTTATCATTATCATCATCCGCGAATTCAAATCACGCAGAAAAGTGCAGAGCGAATTACGCACCACGGTTGCGCAACTAAAGGACAAGACCGATGTGCTGCAAACTTCTGAAGCAGAGTTAAAAAACGCAATAGAGGAACTGGGAGTTATCAATAAACAGCTTGAAAAATTTGTCTATACGGTTGCCCACGATATCAAGTCGCCATTATCGGGAATCATAGGAGCGCTATATATAATGAGGATAAATAAGGCAGTAATTGAAAGTCCCGATTTGAAACAATTTGTTGAGTTGTCGCACAATGCAGGGCTGCACTTAGCAAAAATGGTAGATTCTTTACTGGAATATTCGACACTAAGCATCCGCCAACAACCGGCAGAGCCTGTGAATACCAAAGAGCTTTCAGACCAGCTATCTGTATTACTTTTTCCTCCCAATAATATAGAGATACTCGTCAATAGGAATATGCCCACGATCATAACCCGGCGGCTGAAAATAGAACAGGTATTCCAGAACCTGCTGAGCAATGCCATAAAGTATAATGGCAAGAAAAAAGGTATAATAGAGGTTGGCTGTAACGATAAAGGTGCCTATTATGAGTTCTATATTCGCGACAACGGGCAGGGAATAGACGAAAAGGACAAAGACAAAATATTTACACTGCTCGGCACTTCCGGTAATAAATCCTCTGCAGACAGCAGTACAGGATTTGGACTGGGTATAGTAAAGCTTATAGTGGAAGAGCAGGGTGGCAAAATATGGTACGACTCTACAAAAGGAGCCGGCAGCACTTTCTATTTCGAATGGATGAAGTGACACCTGACCTCCGCCCGGATGAATCCGTTCGGACGAGCCTAAAAGGGAGTATTGCAGGATTGCAGGAATAACCTGAACTGAAAAATATAGCTTCGAAATCAACTAGTTATTGTTTATGACCTGCGGGATTGCTTCCGGTTTTTTCCGGTGGCGGAAGTTCTGTTGTGAACCTATCCGATCGCGAGTGAAGACGCAAGCATTGCCTCTCTACGGTCTATTTATATTTCCGAGTTCCTTCCGGTTTTTTCCGGGGGTGGAAGAATACTAAATAGCGAGCTAAACCACCCCGCCTCGTCCGACTGCTTCGCTGTCTCCCTCGTCTGTGAGCTGCGCTCGTGCCTTTGCAAGGCACCTTGAAAAAAGGAGGGGAGCCCCCTCATTTATTTCTTCTGGATTGCTTCCGGTTTTTTCCGGTAGCGGAAGTTAATTCCTCGTCCCTAAATAGGGTCCACCTGGTTATGAGTTCAACACGAATACAGATCCTTCGTTCCTCAGGATGACAGAGAGAGGAAGTGTGGTTACTTACTCTCATCTCGTGAGATGAGCTACAATCGTGTTTTGCAAACACCTTCATCGCAATGACGTGATCAGGAATTTCGCAGGGTGTAAAACTATTTTGGAGCACAAAGGTCGGGGATTAAACAAAAAATGCCGGTCGATGGACCGGCATTTATGTTTGTTTGCACCTAATTCATATTTTTTATCTGGCAATGGTCACCTTAGCTACATAAGTGCCGTGGGCCGTATAGCCGGTAAGCAGGTAAACGCCAGCGGCTATATCCAATTGCATAGTAACCGCAGAGTTGGTAACTGAACTTACTTCTTTCACCTTCTGCCCTACCATGTTAGTGATCACGATATTCACCGGCTCATTAATGTCAGACAAGAGGTTAACGCTGAATACACCTTCATTAGGGTTAGGGAACACCTTCAACTCAGCATTTCCGTTTACTATGTTTGGCACCTGCGTGAAGTCGCACTGTGTTACAGTAACCACCCATTTGGCGGATACTGTACCGCACATATTAGTGACAGAATAGAGAACCGTATCCTTACCCGGTACAGCGCCCGTAACATGCCCCAATTCCGCAACGCTGGTCAATCCTGTTTTACTTGTCCATATACCACCGGCAGTAGGATCAGAAAGCACGATCGTCTTGCCCTGGCATACTTCCAGCGGACCGCTGATCGCACCAACCGTTGGCAGTGTGTTTACTGTCATAACACCGGCGGTCATACATCCTGTAGGTAGTGTGTACGTAACGGCTGCAGTACCCTGCGCTACACCTGTTGCAGTACCTAAAGTTCCGGTAGTTGTTATAGTTGCAATTGTTGGGTTACCTGATTTCCAGGTACCGCCTGCATATGCATCACTCAGGTACGCTGTAGCACCTACGCAAACCATGTTATCACCTGTTATTGCATCAGGCAATGGATTTACTGTAGCTGTTTTGAAGACAAAGCAACCGGTAGGCAAGGTATAAGTAATGATACAATTTCCCCTGAACACACCTTTCATAACACCGGTAACAGGATCGATAGTAGCAATTGCAGACCTGCTGCTTGTCCATGTACCTGTACCATCATCGCTAAGAGTAGTGGTCAATCCTGCGCACACTGTCGGGTTACCAACAATAGTATCGGGGAACGGATTAACAACAAGCGGCGTAGTGGTCATACAGCCAGCAGGTATGCGGTAAGTAATTATCGTTGTTCCTGTAGCTATACCTTTTACCAGGCCCGTAGTATTATCAATGGTAGCTGCAGCCATATCGCTGCTCACCCATGTACCACCGGAAAGCGGATGACCCAGGGTAATATTAGCCGCTACGCAAACTGTAGCCGGACCAGTAATAGGTGACAGCGCAGGTATAATAGTAACAGGAGCGCTACCCGGCATTGGTACCGAACATGTAGTATACTTATTAACTGCAATAGCAGAATAGGTACCACCTGTAGTGAATAAGCCTAGATCGATCATATTGCCTGTACCTGCAACCTTAAAGATAGGTGCAGTACCCCAATAGATCTGGTAGTTGATACCAGTATCAGAGCCTGCAAGGCTGATGTGAACACCAGTATCGCCTGCGCAGTAGCTGCCGCCACCGGTTACTGAATGCATAACAGGTAATGGATTTACCGTTACCGTCTTGAAAGCCATACAACCTTCAGGTAAAGTATAAGTAATGTTGGCAACACCCGGATTGAGGCCTTTTACACTGCCTGTTACAGGGTTTACAGCTACAAGACTAATGCTTGTGCTACCCCATGTACCCGGCGCTGTGACATCAAACAATGATATCGAGGATGAGGAACAAACAGATGAAGCACCTGTAATATTTGCCGGCGTAGGGTTGACAGTAACGACTGTTGTAGCCTGGCAACCCGTAGACAATACATAAGTGATATCTGCGGTACCTGTGGCCACACCGGTCACCACACCTGTATTGCTTACTACCGATGCCATAGATGGGTTACCACTTGTCCACGTGCCAAGGAGTGTAAAGTCTTTCAATGTTGTAGTAAGGCCTTCACATACCTTCATAGTACCTGTGATCACATTTGGCAATGGATTTACCGTTACTACTGTAGTCTCAAAGCATCCGGCAGGTAATTTATAAGTGATCACCGGAGCTCCGGCAGACATACCCGTTACCACACCTGTACCTGATACTGTAGCCAATGCAGGATTGCTGCTGCTCCATGTACCGCCAAATATTGCATCGCTAAGTGGTGACACCAGCCCTTTACATACCGCCATAACACCCAATATAGGTGCAGGAGACGGATTAACTGTTACAACAGTAGTAGCGATACAACCCGTACCCAATGTATAAGTAATCATGGTAGTACCGGCAATATTACCTGTAACCACACCGCTACCTGATATTACAGAAGCAATAGTACCTGAACTGCTTGTCCAGCTGCCCGGAGTACTTGTATTGCTGAGTGTCACTGTATATCCTTCGCACACTTTCTTTGTACCTACAATTGC
>JAOQAP010000012.1 GCA_025963465.1 Flavipsychrobacter sp. | reverse complement strand
TTGCAGTGCTTACCGTGCTCGATAGCATGAAAAATAACATACAAAAGGAGGTATCTACGCTAGGTAGCGATGTGCTCTATATTGGTCGCTGGCCATGGATGGATGAAGGCGGCGAATACAAGTGGTGGGAATACAGGCGCCGTGCAGGTATGTCCCCGGCTGAGGCCAAGGCAATAGAGGCCCAGGTACCCGATGTATCTTTTACGACCATTTGCGTCACCAGCCGCAATATTACCCTGAAACATAATGATATAGAGCTGAGTAGCATACAAGGCTATGCAGTGCTGAAAGATTTCGACCGCCTGCAAAATATAGAAATAGCACGGGGCCGCTACCTCAGCGCCGCCGAGCTCGATGGCGGCACCAATTCCGTCGTCATTGGCAATGAGATATACAATAGCCTTTTCCCCGGCAATGTCAGTCCGCTTGAAAAGACCATCAATTTTCATGGAAGAAAATTTGTTGTCGTAGGCGTTATGAAGATAGCCGGGCAGAATATGGCCGGCTTCGACTTCGATAATTCTGTCATTTACCCTTATTACGCAGCATCAGCTTTGCTCAACTTACGCTCCCTCGACTACGATCCTATGCTGGCCGTAAAAGCAAAGAATGGCAGAAATATCGATGAGGTAAAATATGAAGTAGAAGGTGTTCTGCGCAGGATGAGAAAAGTTAAGCCGGGGCAGGGCAATAACTTTGCCGTCAACCAGCTAAGCCAGGTATCTGAGCGGCTGGAAATGGTATTCGGGACAATAGATATCATAGCATGGGTCATAGGTGGCTTTTCACTTATAGTGGGTGCTTTTGGTATTGCTAACATCATGTTTGTGACCGTAAAGGAGCGCACTAAAGTAATTGGTCTGAAAAAGGCATTGGGTGCCCGCAAAAGCTCTATTATGTGGGAATTCCTGCTCGAAGCAGTGGCGCTTTGCCTGATAGGCGGTACGGTCGGTATTATCATTGTCCTGATATTAAGCCTTGTCCTTACCTATGGAATAGATTTTGAGGTCACATTATCGCTTGGCAACTTCTTTATCGGTATTTTTGTATCTATATTCGTTGGTGTTCTATCAGGGCTTATACCCGCCAGGGCGGCATCGCGCCTCGATCCGGTGGTAGCAATACGATCAAACTAATTACTATTATGAATAAGAAAAAACGGGTACTCATACTCGACAAAGAACGTATCTCTTACAAACTGCGCCGCATGGCCTACGAGATATGGGAACGCAACAGTGAGGAAAAAGAAATAGTGTTGCTGGGCATAGAAGAAGGCGGCAAGATACTTGCTGATAACCTGTGTACCATACTAAAAGAAATAAGCCCGTTGAAGATAGTGAGCATATCGCTGGCAATGAATAAGAAAAAGCCACTGAACCATGTGATCAATATCGAAGAGAACCTCAGTGGCCGCTCTGTGATACTCGTGGATGACGTGGTCAATTCCGGCAAGACCATCATGTACTCATTGAATGCTATTTTATCCTACGATCTGAAAAAACTGGCCGTAGCCGTGCTTGTAGACCGCAAGCATAAATCATTCCCAATCGCATCCGATATTATTGGCCACTCTGTAGCCACTACGCTACAGGAGCATATAGAAGTAGAAACAAAAGGCAATGAGATAATAGCCGTATACCTCGAATAAAAAACGTAAAAAAGCTATCTACTCGCGACTTTATACAATCTACTAACGACTAATTACCAAACAAAATGTCTTTTACATTAGTGATACATGGCGGTGCAGGAAACATAACACCTGCAATAATGAACGCACAACAGGAAAAAGAATACACAGAAGGACTTAAAGAAGCACTCGATTCAGGTTACGACGTGCTACGCAATGGTGGCGCAGCGCTCGATGCTGTGGTAGCAACCATCAGCACACTCGAAGACAATCCTATATTCAATGCAGGTCGCGGTGCCGTATTTACAAAGAAAGGACTGAACGAAATGGATGCAGCCATCATGGATGGTAGTAACCTTGCTGTAGGCGCTATCGCCGGTGTACGCAACATAAAGAACCCTATAGCGCTCGCTCGTGAAGTAATGTTGCATTCCGGTCATGTGCTGCTTAGCGGCAGTGGTGCAGCAGAGTTTGCCATCAACCAGGGCATGACCATGACACCCGATGAATATTTCTTCAACCAGCTGCGTTACGACCAGTGGGTGGAGATACGTGATACTAATTACACACAGCTCGATCATAAAGGCGACAACCTGAAAAGCCATGTACCTAATCCGGAATACAAATTCGGTACGGTAGGCGCTGTAGCCTGCGATGAAAAAGGAAACCTTGCAGCCGGTACTTCTACCGGCGGTATGACCAACAAACGCTTTGGCCGCATAGGCGATAGTCCTATAGTGGGCGCGGGCACCTATGCCAACAATGCTACCTGCGCCATATCATGCACAGGACACGGCGAGTTTTTCCTTAGGGCTGTAGTGGCGCATGATATTTCCTGCCTTATGGAGTACAAGGGATTATCACTACAAGAGGCATGCAACACAGTAGTAAAAGACAAGCTCGTAAAAATGGGCGGTGAAGGCGGCCTGATAGGCGTAGATTCAAAAGGCAACTTCGATTTCTGCTTTAATTCCGCAGGCATGTATCGCGGCATGAGAAATAGCGAAGGAAAAGAAATGGTAGCCTTTTACGGCTAGTCTTTTAACAATTCAGGCATATACTCATTAAAGATATTTCTTTAAATTTGTATAAAGGAGGTTGGTATGACAGCAACAGAGGCATTACGGAACCAGGTTAAAAAATATATTGACACTGCTGACGAAGATTCTTTACGCAGGGTCAATGCTATTCTTGAAATAGATCAGCACATTCCGAGAGATTACGACAAAAGTGAATGGTGGGATGATGCTGATTTTGTAAAAGAGTTAGATAACAGGTATGATGCAATGGAATCGGGTGAGGATAAAGGTGTTACAGTAGACGAATTGAAAAGCTCTATAGAAAATGCCAGGCAGAAGAAATATGGGAAATAATTTATCCTATTCTACTTTTTTATCTCATAGAGCTGAGAAGGAATTAATTAACTCTTTTAACTGGTATGAGGACGAACAGAAGGATCTGGGCACCAGACTTATCGACGAGGTATTTATTCAAATTCGTAAGATAGAACAAAACCCCGAGCTGTATGCTCAAAAATTCAAATCGTATCGGGAAACTGTCCTTCCAAAATTCCCTTTTGTAATAATCTACCGAGTTAACAAATCCCAAAATATCATCCGGATTGTATCTGTTTTCCATACTTCACGAAATCCCCGATCAAAATATAGATAGCCCTATAAATAGTGTCTATAAAGTTAAGATGCACTTTCTGTCTCTTCTCTTCCCAATTAATCCCTTAAATTTGTAATAGGAGTAATTATGGCAGAAAAGAAAAAAGCGGTACCTAAAACCGCTAAAGTAAAAGAAAGCGAAACCGTCGTAAAGACGGTCAAAAAAACAAAACATGTTGAGGGCATTTCAGCTCCGGAAGTAGCGCATCATGCTATCGATGACAGGCTGAAAGGGGGTAATAAAAATGAGATATTCATTAAGGGTGCCCGCATGCACAACCTTAAGAATGTAGATGTAGCTATTCCCAGGAATAAACTTGTGGTTGTCACCGGTGTAAGCGGAAGCGGTAAGTCCTCTCTTACTATGGATACGCTGTTTGCAGAGGGCCAGCGCCGCTATGCAGAAAGCCTTAGCGCCTATGCCCGCCAGTTCCTCATGCGCATGGATAAGCCTGATGTGGACTACATACGCGGCATATGCCCGGCTATAGCCATAGAGCAGAAGGTAACTACCCGTACACCACGCAGCACCGTAGGCAGCATGACGGAGATATACGATTACCTGCGCCTGCTGTTTGCCCGCATCGGTAAAACATATTCACCCGTTAGTGGCAAAGAAGTAAAGAAAGATACCGTCACCGATGTTGTAGAGTTTATTAAAACACTACCCGTTGGTGCAAAGGTTCAGTTCATAGTACCGTTGGTTATGCGCTATAAGCGCACAATAGAAGAAGAACTGAACATACTGATGCAGAAGGGTTTCAGCCGTATATACGTACCGTCGGTAGATGAAAAGCCGATCCGCATAGAAGATGTGCTTGCAGGTACTTTAAAGCTCGGCAAAGCAAAAGCAAACCTGCTCATAGACCGTATAGTGGTCAAAGAACAGTTTGATGAGGATGACCTGCACCGCCTTGCCGATAGTATACAAACAGCATTCTACGAAAGCGAAGGCGAATGCCTGGTAGAAGTAGACGGCAAAAAAATACACACATTCAACAACCGCTTTGAAGCGGATGGAATAATATTTGACGAGCCTAGCCCCAACCTGTTCTCATTCAATAATCCTTTTGGTGCATGCCCTGTTTGCGAGGGTTTTGGCCAGGTACTGGGTATTGATGATGGGCTGGTAATACCTGATCCAAGATTAAGCATATACGAGAGCGCAGTCGCATGCTGGCGTGGAGAAAAAATGAGCGAATGGCAGCAGGCGTTCATGAAGTCAGCAGCAAAATTCGACTTTCCTATACATAAGCCTGTTGCAGATCTCAGCGAAGAAGAAACAAAACTATTATGGGAGGGCAATGCTAAAGTAGATGGCATACGCGACTTCTTTAAGATGGTAGAGCAGAACCTGTACAAGGTGCAATACCGTGTTATGCAGGCACGCTATCGTGGCCGCACCGTGTGCCCTGCATGCAAGGGCACACGCCTGCGCAAAGAAGCCATGTACGTTAAAGTAAACAATGCAACTATAGCCGACCTCATGTTTCGCCCCGCAGACGAGCTGTACGAATGGCTGCAGAACATTCAGCTGAACGAGTACGACCAGTCTGTAGCCAAGCGTATCATGATAGAGGTGAACCAGCGCATGAAAACACTGCTGGATGTAGGTCTTAGTTACCTGTCATTAAGCAGGCTGGCCAATACGCTATCAGGCGGTGAGAGCCAGCGTATACAGCTCACCAAATTCTTAGGCAGCAATCTTACCGACTCGCTATAGATACTCGATGAGCCAAGCATAGGTCTGCACAGCAGGGATACAGAACGCCTGATAGGTGTACTAAAAACCCTCCGTGACCTCGGCAACACGGTAGTAGTAGTAGAGCACGACGATATGATGATGCGCCAGGCCGACTATATAATAGATATGGGGCCACTGGCAAGTCACCTTGGTGGTGAAGTAGTTGCAGTTGGCAATTTCAATGAATTAATAAATAATAAAGAAAGCCTTACAGGTAAGTACCTGAGTGGCGAAATGAAGATTGAGCCGCCAGCCATCCGTCGCAGATCGCATGGAAAAATACGGATAGAAGGCTGCAGGCAAAATAATCTTAAAGATATTAGCGTCGACTTTCCGCTGAATGTGCTGTGCGTGGTAACAGGTGTAAGCGGCAGCGGTAAGACCACGCTGGTAAAGCAAACACTCTACCCCGCCCTGCTCAAGCATTATGGAGAAGGAGCAGACAGGCCCGGCATCCACAGGAACCTTACCGGCGACCTGGACAGCATTACACACATAGAGCAGGTAGACCAGAACCCTATTGGTAAATCATCGCGCAGTAACCCGGTCACCTATGTTAAGGCATACGATGAGATACGAAAGCTATATGCTAAACAGCCACTGGCTAAAATGCGTGGCTTCGTGGAGAAACATTTTTCTTTCAATACAGATGGTGGCCGCTGCGATACCTGCAAAGGCGAAGGAGAGGTAATTGTAGAAATGCAGTTCCTGGCAGATGTGCACCTGTTATGCGAAGTATGCAAGGGCAAACGATTTAAAGAAGAAGTGCTGGAAGTAACCTACCGCACCAAAAGCGTGTATGATGTACTGGAGATGAGCGTGGATGAGGCGATCGCCTTCTTTGCCGACGAGAAAAAGCTTGCGGCATCATTACAGCCATTGAGCGATGTTGGCCTTG
>JAOQAP010000254.1 GCA_025963465.1 Flavipsychrobacter sp. | reverse complement strand
TCATAATACTCTGTTGATTTCTTGCCCTTGCCATTAACAACAGCCAATACATAAGCCTTGCTGCCATTTATCTGCTCTATGCCTTTCAGCAGGCGTATAATGCCATACTTTTCAGGATGAAGGTCTTGTGCAAGGTCAGCGCTCATCATCACTTCGTTCAGGTCATTGCCTTCCAGCGGTTCTTTACGGCCGCCTGCTTCCTGGTAGCCTTTTGTTCCGTTGTATGCTTGTTTTTGCAGGGTCATCATTTTGCCTTGCATGTCCCTGTCTATAGACTGAGCCCACATGTTTGGTGCTTTCTTTTCTTCCATTATCTGGAGGATCATCCCATTTGCCGAAGTTGAGCCTGTTATTTTTATGTCCTTTATGCTGTTAATAGCTTTATCGCCACCCATTGCAGCCAGGTATTTATTAAACACCTTTTCTGCGGTCATATCAGTTGGCGCAGCAGCGGTTTCTTCAGGTACTATACTTTTGCCGGTATAGTCGTAATAATCTATTTTTCCATCAGCAGAGAATTTTGCCAGTTTGTTGGCTACTTCGTCCTTGCTGCCTGCCACTACTATATTTGCATGGTCAGGGCGAATGTATTTGATAGACATGTTCATCACATCATTGGCGGTCACAGCGCTAAGGTTCTTCAGGTAGTTCTGGTAAAAATCCTTAGGCATATGGTAGCGTTCTATGTTGATGGCGTTCTGCGCTACACGGTTCGGGTCTTCCAATCCTATAGCAAAGCTACCCGACAGGTAAGTAATGGAATTCTGCAATGCAGTATCATTTACTTTTTGTGTCTGCATCATACGCATCTCATCTATTATAGCGCCTACTGCGCTGTCTGATACTATGTTGCGGCATTTTACAGTTGCAGAGAAGCTGCCACCCAATGCATCATCATGCAGGTTCGAGTATGCGCCATAGGTCCATGCGTGTTTTTCACGCAGGTCCAGGAACAGGCGCCCCTGTGAGCCACCGCCCAATACTGTGTTCGCTACGCGTGCTTTGGTCACATCTTCGCTGCCCGGCTGTAATATAACAGGGTAGGTCACGCTTACTACACTTTGCACTGCGGCGGTTCTCGGGGCAAATGCTACTTTTGTCATCGTTGTTCCTGCCATAGCAGGTATCATATAGGTAGCAATAGGCACATTCTTCTGCTGCCACTTACCAAAGTACTTTTCTATCAGTGGTTTTATTTCAGCAAGTGTCACATCGCCTACTATGGCCATATACGCCACATTCGGACGAAAATAGGTCTGGTAATAATTGTTGCAACGTTCCAGCGTTATTTTCTTAATGCTTTCTTCTGTTGCTACTTCACCATATGGGTGCTTGTTCCCAAAGTTCACAACAGCGCTTACATTCCTTACCATTGCATCAGGTTGGTTCTTTTCTGTTTCCAGTCCTGACAGGTTTTTCTTCTTTGTCTTGTCCAGCTCTTCTTGTTTTATCACAGAGTTCATAGCTATATCTGCCATCAGTTCCAGTGTTTTTTCCTGGTACTTTTTCAGGCAGCTGCCACTTAGTCCCTCATCGCTTACGTTTATTTCGGCGCCCATCTGGTCTATCTCGCCGTTCAGTTTATCTTTTGAGCGGGTAGTGGTCCCTGACAGCAATAGCTCCGACATCATATCGCGGTAGCCGGCCATTTCTCCCTGCAGTTCCGGCCTTATGTCCAGTTCTATGGTGCAGGCTATTGTAGGCAGTTTGTGGTTCTCAACCACAAACACCTTCATTCCGTTAGGCAGTGTGAATGTTTCTGACTTGCCTAGTTTTATTTCCGGTGCCGGGCCCGGTTTTGGTTTTATGCTGCGGTCAAGCGGCTGTGCCCATGCAGCAGAGGCAAACGCAAGTGTTAAGAGTGATAAACTGATCTTTTTCATTATAAATATTTTGAACGCCCTGGGGCTGTTAGTTTTAGTTGATTACTTCTTTTTAGCTGCTGGCTTAGCGGCAGGTTTTGTTGTTGCCGTAGGTTTGTCTTTTCCTGCGCTTTTGTTTTCCTCAGACTTTGGCAGGTAATAAACTACAAGGCGATTTTCTTTGGTGAAGTATTGGTTGGCTGCACGTTTTATATCGTCTTTCGTTACTTTCTTGTAGCTGTCCAGTTCTGTATTGATGAGGTCAGCATTGCCCTGGAAGGTATAATAGGTAGCAAGGTTAGTAGCCACACCTATATCTTTCTGGTTCTTCTGTATGAAGTCGTTTTCAGCCTGGTTTTGCAGCTTGCTGTACTCTTCATCAGTAATGCCGGTTTTCTTTACTTTTTCTATTTCATCCAGCATGGCTTTTTCCAGTTCTGCTGGTTTTACGCCCATATTGGCTATACCCAGCATAATGGCCATGCCAGGTTCTTCATTGCCCAGGTTAAAGGCAGCTGCCTGCACTGCTTTCTGCTGTTTGTCTACAATCTCCTTGTCAAAACGTGAGCTCTTACCTTGCGAAAGCAATTGGGTCAGCAGTTCAACTGCATAGTAGTCGGGTGTTCCCAGTTTAGGTATATGGTAGCCAAGTATTACAGCGGGTAGTTGCACATTGTCATAAAAGTTCACACGCTTTTCAGCGGTCTGTTTAGGTTCTGCTGTCGTTGGGCGTGGTATTGCTGCCGTGCCTTTCGGTATGTCGCCATAGTATTTATTGATCAGGGCCTTTGTCTGATCTACAGTGATGTCTCCGGAGATCACCAGTACCGCGTTATTGGGTACATAGAATGTCCTATAGAAATTCATGAACTCGCTCAGTGTTGCCTGGTCTATATATTGCTCTTTGCCTATAGGGCTCCAGCGATAAGGATATACAGTGTAGGCATTTGTAAATATCACATTGATCAACTGGCCGTATGGTGTGTTATCATAGCGTTGCTTCTTTTCTTCTTTTACTACTTTACGCTGTGTTTCTACACCTATGGTATCTATTTTGGCATGAGCCATACGCTCAGATTCCATCCACAGTGCCAGCTCCAGTTGATTGGAAGGAAGTACTTCAAAATAGAACGTACGGTCCTGGGTGGTGTTCGCATTCAGCTGGCCGCCTGCTGCCTGTATGTTTTTCATGTATTCACCACGCTTTATATTATCGCTTCCCTCAAACAACAGATGTTCGAAGAAGTGTGCGAACCCTGTGCGTTCCGGGTCTTCGTTCTTAGAACCTACGTGGTACATTACAGATACCGCTACTATAGGTGTCGAATGATCTTCCTGCAGAATGACATGCAGGCCGTTTGGCATGGTGTATTCCGTAAATGATATTTTGGCTGATGCCTGCCCGGCGCCCATCGTTAGAAATGACGCACCCAGCAGTAAACCGTAAAAAGCATTTCGCTTCATAAGTAATTGAAATTTGAAGCAAAAGTAATATTTGAATGGCGATAAGTCTGATTATTTAGGAAAATTCACCCGAAAATTCACTTTTGAGTAGTTTATATATTAGCATGTGCGATTAAGTAACATTCTTTTCGCATTTCCCTTTATACTTTTGCCATAATGATCAATACAGTATTATTTGATATGGATGGGCTGCTGCTGGATACAGAGCCGCTATGGGGCGTGAGCATGCTGCGGGTGGCAGAAAAGCATAAGATACCTATTACTCATAAGCAGTTCAAAGAGACTACCGGTCTTCGTATCTACGAGGTTACAGATCATTGGGCTATACACTATCCATGGGAAGGTAAAAGTTCTAAAGAGGTTGCAGAAGAAATATTGGATGACATCATTGAAACATCAAAGCAACATGGTTCTGTACTGAAAGGGGTTGAGGCTGCGTTGATATTATTAAGGAAGCACCATTATAAAATTGGACTTGCGTCATCATCACCTAAACATATGATTGATGCGCTCGTAGATCATTTTGGTATTACAAAATATTTCGACGAGATCACCTCAGCTGATGCTGTGGAGCTCGGTAAGCCACACCCTGCGGTCTTCCTGCATTGCGCTGTAGCGCTTGGCTCAAAGCCTAATCAGTGTGTAGTACTGGAAGATTCGGTAAACGGCATGATTGCGGGTAAGGCAGCGAGAATGAAAGTAATAGTTGTTCCTGATGAATTACATTACGATGATCCCCGTTTCTCACTGGCTGACGCGAAACTGAAAAGTCTGGAGGATTTTAGTTTAGATATGTTGAAAAAGAGTTGATCAGACACCCGGTTATTTCCATGCTTGTTTCTGTTTCCTCAAAACAGTATCAAGCAATAATAGTAATAACACAACATTCACTCCGATAATTATATTAAATACCGGCCCGTTAAATAAGCTGCCTGCATCGCTCAGTGTATTTGTTACCGCAGATAAAACAGGGGATGAAGTTGTCTTATAATTAGCAGTTGCCAGGGCGTATCCAAGTATTGTAGTAAGGGTAACAATAAAAAATGCTGCTATACCTTTTATTATTCCCTTATTAATGTATTTACTGGTGGCAGGTGCTATATGTGTTGCGGCAATGGTATCCATTACATTTTTGGTAAAGCGCATAGATGGTTGTTCCTGCTCCATATTGCCTGCAATAGAAGCGTGAATAGCAGAAAGCTGTTTAAAATGTGCACTCCATGTACTGTTGCTGGCTATAAGGCCGGATATGCGCGCTTTATCAGCTTCGCTACACGTGCCGTCTATATACTCCCAAAGCTGTATTTCTATTTCTTCGCTGCTCATATCCCTGTATTAAAGTTAATGCTTTATTTCATTGCTATACCTGCTTTCTAGTACGTCTTTCAGTTTTTGCCTTGCCCGGTACAGGCGCACTTTTACATTGCTGGTTGTCAATCCCATTATTATTCCTATCTCGTCTGTTGTTTGCTCTGCCTGGTAAAACAAGGTAAGTATCTGTGCCTCATCTTCCTGCAGTTGCTTGATAGCGGTGCCAAGTAGCTGTTGCTGCATCTTCTGCTCCAGCAGGTCAGATGGTAATATTGCTGAACCCGTTCGGTCTGAAAAAAGAACGATGTCGTCGTGCTCCATTAACAATACGCCTTCATCCTTTTTTCTCAGGTGCGATAAGCACGTGGTCCGCACTATTGCGTATAGCCATGTGCTGAATTTGCTGTTGCCTTTAAAGTCTGCCAGGTACTTATATGCTTTTACAAATACGTCCTGCGATAGCTCTTCAGCCAGCTCTCTGTTGTTTACATATCGCATCACAAGAGTAAAGACATATGCCTGGTACCGCGAAACAATAGCTGCATATGCAGCTGGCTGTCCCTTTAATACCTGTTGAATAACTGCAATGTCGTCCTGCTCCTGGTGCATGTATTTTATTAAGACGTAGTATGGCGATAAAAGGTTACAATATTGTTCGTTTATTTATTTTTGAAAAATACTACTTAAAAGTTGTAACCTCACTTCATTGTCTGTCGTCTTAGTTTACAGCGATCGCATTAATCACAACATTTATAACTTTTCAAATAATAATTATGGTAGAGAGTTTAGTTCCAATGGTAGTAATGACAGGCATGTTCGCCATGATATTCGGTATAGTATATATCCGCAGCAGGGAAAACATGGCCATGATCGAGAAAGGGTTGAACCCCAAAATGGCGAAAGCCACCCCCCGGCCATACATAAGCCTTAAATATGGTTTGCTGCTTATAGGCTGTGGGTTAGGGCTGATATCGGCATACACTATAGACCATACGCTTATAGACCACAGCAAGTCTGTCGGACAAAGAAAGTTCACCTTTGGCGGCCATCATTCCCGCAACAGGAACAAAATGATCGTTATCACAGATACAGGCAATGCCTCAAAAGACACATCACTGTCGGCCCAGGCATCAGTTGCACTGGCTACCGGCAGTAAGAACGACAATGGTGTAGATGAAGATGAACACAGCATTGTGGAGGTCAGCAACGATGGAGGCGGTGTGCCGATTTACTTTGCCCTGATTGCTATAGGTGGCGGTCTCGGTCTGTTCTTCTCCTACCGCATAGAAAAGAAGGAATGGCTGGATAAAAGAACAGATAGTTAATAAACTAAGAAGTTTAGGTTTGAAGAAAACGGCACGCAATTGCGTGCCGTTTTCTTTTATTCTATTTATTTCACTTACTAAACCGCTTTTTATTATACTCTTCCGACTTATTCCGTGGTATCGACAAACTATGCCACTCATCTTTTATCCGCAATTTGGATACATACACTATCTGGCCCACGTGGTATGAATAGTGTGCTATCTGCCTGTTTATTGCTTCCAGTACTGTATGTCCTTCTCCGCGAATGTATATTGTCTTTTGCAGGTCATCGTCTGTCAGGCTGTGAAGCGTG
>JAOQAP010000233.1 GCA_025963465.1 Flavipsychrobacter sp. | reverse complement strand
TGGTCGTTAATCCATACCCATACTATAATTTAGATGCACAACTTGAGTTCCAGATAAGTAGCCCTACAGTAGACAAGGGAACATCTGCTCCCACCGAAAATCCAACAAAAAACTACATGTTTGTACACCTCGCTTATGCCTCCAACCTGATAGGTGCTAATATGAGCAACTACTCCAACAACTACCTGTCCGCACAAATAGGCGTATCCTTCGACATCATTAATTCTATAAAAAACTACAAGAGTAAGTAAACTGAGTGGGGTAAATATTTGTAAAATAAAAGAGCTCCCGGTTGGGAGCTCTTTTTGCGTATGATACATCAATTACAATTTCACAAACTTCTGCACTTTAATGCCATTATCACCTTTTAAAGTAACGTAATATAGCCCGGCAGGCAGTGCTTTAATATTCAGATTTGTCTTTGTGGTTGTTATTGTCTGCTGCATCATTTCCTGGCCTATGCTATTGGTGATGGAGCATGATTTGAATACATCCTTATCAGCATCAATGGTTAGTTCGTCGTTTGCCGGGTTGGGGTAAACTGCAAATGAAGTGTTCGCGTATTGTATATTCACACCCAGGCTGCTCACTCCCACAGTAGCAGATGCGGATGATGTGTTGCTGCCACAAAGATCCGTACCGGTTACGCTGCACGAGATTACATCTTTATCAGCTAAACTGTTCTCTGTATATGCAGCTAACGTTGCACCCGTTATCAGTTTGCCGTTCTTTGACCATTGGTATGCAGGCGCAGTGCCGCCGCCTGTTACCGCGGCAGTAAATGTTACCGGCTCTCCCTTTTTAGTGATACCTGCCGGTGATTGCGTGATAGCAACAACCGGAACCGGCGTAGCTATAACGGTCAGCATCTTTGTGCTTATGGCTGTATCCGGGATAGCGCAAACTGCATTGCTCTTCATCACCACTTTCACTCGGTCTCCATCAGCAGGAGTATAGGTATACGATAACCCAGTCGCTGCAGCCATGCCGTTTACATACCAGGTATAGACAGGCGCAGTACCTGACTCAAAAGAACCGGCAAGCAATGTTTTTTTCGCATCTGCACATAGTGTATCGCTTGTTACAGATGATATATCGACCAGGGGTACTACTACAGCGATCGGGTTTATTAACGCACTGCCTGTCATAGCGCTGGTACAAGCAGTGGATATGTAATCTGCTGTTGCGGAATAAATACCCGCCGCAGTATATACACCCATATCTAATAATGCACCGGTACCGGTGACAAGTGCACCCACAGGTGATGCCCCATTGTATAACTGGTACTCAGCTCCTGATTCTGAACCACTAAGGAAAATATGCTTTCCGGTACTGCCTATGCATACATCACCACCACCGGTTACCGAGTACACTAGCGGAAGTGTACTTACTGTCATCTTCTTTGTAGCTGTGGCAGTGCCGCAGCTATTAGTGACAGCATAAGAAACTGTGGTTGTGCCCGTAATAAGACCGGATACAAGACCTGAAGTGCTTACTGTTGCTACAGTAGTATTGCTACTGCTCCATACACCGCCTGTAGACGCATCTGTCAACATAGCAGATGAGCTAAGGCACACGTTTGCGGCACCTGTTATTGGTGCTGCAGATACCGCACCTATAGTGATGATCTTTGTTTTTGTTTGTGCAGTGCAGCTATTAGATACCGTATAGCTGATCGTATCAAGCCCTGCTGTCACACCGGTTACCACACCATCTGTTACAGTGGCATTGCTGTTGCTTGCTGCCCATACACCACCTGCAGTAGCATTGGTAAGCGTATCTGTGAGGCCCGCACATACAGTTATGCCTCCATTAATGGGCTGTATACCAATTGTGTTTATGGCTGTATTGGTCATTACCACTTCATTGTCATCAAAAAATATTCCTGCATAATTAGGCAATAATGTACCGTCGGGCAATCCTGGTTTTGCATTTATATTATAGATCACCATGCCGTGACACTGATTGTGATGTGAACTGTCTAAAAGGTTAATATTCGGAAAATCGAAACGCGCTATGTTGTGTCCGCTATACTTAAGCATAGTAATATTCATAGCTGCCGATGCAGCAACAATTCTCATTGAGCTGATGTCCACACCATCGGGTAAAGTATCCATTACATAAATATTATGGGCGGTGTCATTTCCAGTATTTTCAAATTCCACAGTATAGTGCAGCTGTGTACAGGAAAGAATATTACCTGCCGGAGATACAGTTACCTGGTTAGGATCAAAACTGGACTTTATTGTGTCCTGACGGTGACAGTGATTGTTCGAAGTATCTTTATCACCGGGGAAAGGATCTACTGTATGTTCTGAACGGACAGTGTCCCCAATTTTCAATGCACTTGCGTTAAAGGATACATTGATATTGACGGGTGCTGAAGTAATGGAAGACAGACTTGCAATATTCCATGATATAGTGCTTCCCGAAACAGAGGCGGGGGTAGGTTGGGCGTTTGAAAATGCATATTTAGGACTAAAATGCAATGTATACATAGCATTTTGGGGAGTACAATATTTATTATTCAATATTATAGAGGCTATTGCAAAATGAAATCCACAATGTACAGAGACATTCTCTTCAAGGTCAAAACCAGGTGTACTGCTGCAATTATAACCAATATAATCAGGAGCAATAGCTGCTGTAGATATTGTATGGGCCCATATGCCCGTAGATGGGCATGCAATGTTCAAGCCAGAAGGAACAGTAATCAATTTAAATGAATACACATCACCTAGTTGTCCGTATGCACTATAATTGATGCCACTGGTAGCCGATATAGTGGCTACGTGAATACCATTGGAGTCAACTTCTGTTACTGAAGGAAGAATCATGGCTGGTTCAGAACCATCTTTAATACAGTTTCCGTTGCCATCATGATAAAATTGCACTGGTATAGATCTACAAAAAGTATACACATATGGCGTAGTGACCGTATCAACAGGAAGGCCTCCGGAATATAGTACCTGTCTAATAGTATAACTACCTGACGCTTTATACGTGTGATTAATTTTCACGTATCCACCGGCAATATAACCCGGCAATATCGTACTTGAATCAGTGATGCCGTCGCCAAAATCCGATATGATATACAGACCTGATACATACGATGCAGTTCTGACATTTAACTCAGGTCCATTACACAGTTCATTTTTATTAACGGATAAATTATATGATATCTTTCCTGAACTACCAACTCCACTAATCTTCTCCACCCAACCTGTATACGTACTGTAATATATATTACCTGATAAGTCCACACAAAGATGCTCAGCTACTGTTTGAACTGACGTTGCAGGAACAGGGGTTGATATAAGGGCGCTTCCCACAAAACAAGAACTACAACCAGCTATTGTAGAAATAGTACCTGTTGATCTATCTACCTTCCGTATGTATTTTCCCTGCTTATCTCCTATATAAATGTTCCCTGCGGCGTCAATTCCAAGAGCTTCTGGATAATTTAATTGCGCAATTGTTGCACCTCCCCCGTCACCCGAATAACCACGGATGCCATTCCCTGCAAATGTTGTTATAATACCTGTTACATCTACCATTCTAATTCTGTTATTCTCGCGATCGGCAAAATAAATATTCCCGGATATATCCCCTGTTATACCAAATACATTATTTAGTTCTGCCGAGGTAGCGGGTCCACCATCACCGGAATAGCCATGGCCACTAATACCAGATTTTCCGGCGAAAGCATTTATAATTCCTGTCTTTAGATTGACAACTTTAATTTCATTACCTAAACCAATATATAAATTTCCAGTCGCATCAGCATATAAGTATCCTGGACTAATGGTCTCATTAGTAGCAGGTATACCGTTAACGCTACTACTTCCTCCTCCTGCTACAGTTGTAATAATACCCGTAGTTGTATTGATCTTCCTCACTCTGTAATTTCCATTATCCCCGTAATAAATATTCCCTGCATTATCAATTGTTAAGCTCATTGGATATCTCATTCCATCTATTTGTGCATTAGTTGCCGGACCGCCATCACCCGAGAATCCTGCTGTTCCATTGCCAGCTATGGTTGTAAGAACTCCTGAGGATGCATCCACCTTTCTTATACGATAATTACCCCAATCGGAGATATAAACATTCCCTAAAATGTCGGCACATACTCCTGTAGTTCTGGAAAATCTTACCGATGCATCAGTTGCCATGAGCCCGTCCCCTGCATATGCGCTCCAGCCACTTCCGCCTGCAATACTGATAACATTTCCTGACTGCGCAAAAGAAATTGAGTTACTCAAAAAAATGGTTGCAAATACAGCAAGCAGTAAGTAGATCTTTTTCATAAGGGCACATTTTATAGGAATTACAAGAAAGGCAACATAGCAATTTAGTTAAACTTTTTCTATTTCAATAAATAATTATACGTATTCACCAGTCAATAACGAAAAAAGCCCCTGACTTGCGTCAGGGGCTTTGTATAAAACTTATTAATATTCCGTTATTTGAACTGTGGAACCAGGTCTTTAGCTAGTTTCACCATTTTAGCGATACCGTCTTCAGGCAGGTTACCTTTCTTAAATTCCTTCAGTACATCAGCGTGCTTCTGCTCCATCTGCTGCAGGAATATTTCTTCAAATGCTTTCACATTTTTAGTAGCTACTTCACGTAAGAGGTTGTTTGTACCCAGGTAAACCATTGCTACCTGTTTTTCAACACTGTACGGGTTGAACTGCAGCTGTTTCAGCAACTCCACGTTACGTGCACCCTTATCAATGATGTTCTTTGTAGTAGCATCCAGGTCACCACCAAATTTAGAGAAGGCTTCCAGCTCACGATACTGTGCCTGGTCCAGTTTCAGTGTACCGGATACTTTCTTCATCGATTTGATCTGTGCATTACCACCCACACGGCTTACAGAGATACCCACGTTGATCGCAGGACGTATACCGGAGTTGAACAGGTTCGACTCAAGGAATATCTGGCCATCGGTAATAGAGATAACGTTAGTAGGGATGTATGCAGATACGTCACCGGCCTGTGTTTCAATGATAGGCAGTGCGGTAAGTGAACCACCACCTTTTACCAGGTGCCTGATGCTCTCAGGAAGGTCGTTCATTTTCCTTGCTATGTCATCGTTAGCGATAACCTTAGCGGCACGCTCCAGCAAACGGCTATGCAGGTAGAATACGTCACCAGGATATGCCTCACGGCCCGGAGGACGACGCAGCAGCAACGATACCTCACGGTATGCCACAGCCTGCTTCGAAAGATCATCATAGATGATCAGCGCCGGACGGCCTGTATCACGGAAGAACTCACCTATAGCAGCGCCCGCAAATGGTGCATAGAACTGTAACGGAGCCGGCTCAGATGCTGACGCAGCTACGATAGTAGTGTACGCCATTGCACCATAATCCTGCAATGTTTTCATTACGTTAGCTACAGTAGATGCCTTCTGGCCTATAGCAACATATATACAGTATACAGGCTTGCCTGCTTCAAAAAATTCTTTCTGGTTGATGATGGCATCGATACAGATAGCCGTCTTACCGGTACCACGGTCACCGATAACCAGCTCACGCTGTCCACGACCGATAGGGATCATCGCATCTATCGCTTTGATACCTGTCTGCATTGGTTCCTTTACCGGCTCACGGAAGATAACACCTGGCGCTTTACGCTCCAGCGGCATTTCATACAGGTCGCCTTTTATAGGTCCTTTACCATCTATAGGCTCGCCCAGTGTGTTTACCACACGGCCGGCCATACCATCACCTACTTTAATAGATGCGATCTGGTTGGTGCGCTTCACTTTGTCTCCTTCACGAATCTCCATGTAGTCACCCATCAGTACCACGCCCACATTGTCTTCTTCAAGGTTCAATGCGATGGCTTTTACACCATTTGCAAATTCAACGAGCTCACCCTGGCGTACACCGTTAAGGCCGTACACACGGGCGATACCATCACCTATCTGCAATACGGTACCTACTTCTTCAAGTGTAGCAGCGCTATCCACGTTGCTCAGCTGTTGGCGCAATATCGCCGAGATCTCATCCGGTTTAATATTAACCATATATTTATTAATTCAAGAGTTAAAATTCTAAAAAAAGTATCTTTTATCAACCTGGAATTGAACCACTAAGCAATTCCCAATTGAGCATTGTCTTACATTTTTGCTACGTAAGTATAATCAAGCAGCTTTGTCTTCACATCGTCAAGGCTCTTTTTTATACTTGCATCATACAGCTTATCTTCTGTTTCCAGTACGAAACCTCCTATCAGGCTTTCGTCCACAGCTGTTTTCAATTCTATCTTATCACCCGGCATAAACCCTGCTATCTTTGCCGTAATGCTGCTCTTCACAGCATCTGTCATAGGCGCTGCAGTGGTAAGGGTAACGGTCCTTATACTCTTCAGCAGGTTGTACTGCGCTATGAAAGCTTCCGCTATCTCAGGCAGGTTCAGCTCACGTCCTTTTGTGATAAGCAGGCTGATGAACTTTTTTGTAAGCTCGCCTACATTGTTGCTCTTCAGTACCTCGAACACAACGCTCTGCTTCTTATCTCCGCTAATTACCGGGCTTTTCAGCATAGCAACAAAATCACGGCTCTGGCTGCAAATGCCGTGCAGCAACTGCATATCCTTCAGCGTATCTTCCAGGCTGTTCCTTTCTATTGTAAGGTCCAGCAATGATTTCGCATAACGGTTCGCAAGACGGGGATTCTGCATATTTTACCTCTCCCTAACCCTCTCCAAAGGAGAGGGAAGTATTTTTAAATATTTAACAATAACCACTCACTACCTCCTCCCCTTCGGGGAGGCCGGGAGGGGTCTTTAATTCAGCTTAATATCTTCAGTCAGCATCTTCATGTACATTTCCTGTCCGTCAGATGCAGCAAGCTGCTTGCGCAGTATCTTGCCGGCTACTTCTACTGCCAGGTTGCCTATCTCATTCTTCACCTCTGTAAGTGCGGCCAGTTTTTGTTGCTGTATCTGCTCCTGTGCTTCTATGATGATCTTGTTGGCTTCTGTTTTAGCCTGCTCTTTTGCTTCGCCTATGATGCGGTCCTTCATCTCTTTAGCTTCCTTCATCATTATGGTACGCTCTTCACGTGCCTGTGCAAGCAACTTTTCGTTCTCAGACTGTAACTGAGACATTTCGTTCCTTACACGCTCTGCAGATGCTATAGAATCAGCAATGCCTTTTTCGCGCTCACCGAGTGAAGAAAGTATTGGTCCCCATGCAAATTTGCGCAGTATGAAAAATACAGCCAGGAACGCTATAAGCGTCCAGAAGAATAAACCGAGTTCCGGGGTTAACAAATCCATTGT
>JAOQAP010000108.1 GCA_025963465.1 Flavipsychrobacter sp. | reverse complement strand
TCGGCTATAATACCTGTTATCACATTTTTCAATTGTTTATTGTTCGTGCCACCTGGAATAGCGGATAAGATAACATTGCCTTCCTGTTCAGCTTCTTTAGTGAAAGACAAAATGATCTTTTTACTGTCCACTGGTTCTCCCTTACTCAACGATAACTGAACATCATCCACCATCTTCCCCAACTCATTCCTGAAATTACTTATTATGTTTTCCATATTATTTGATGATACAAGGTATAAAGAAACAGGCATAACAACACCCAAATTATTTTCTATGATAAGGCGAAATCTGTAGTACCATAGATTTTTCCTCTTGCTATTTCCATTCCCCTTCCCGACCTTTGTACCACAGCAAAACAAACATAGCTTTTGCCAATAAGTAAGTAGCCCTGAAAGCCTTAGCGTCATTGCGCTTTAGCGGTTAAAATCTTGTCATCCTGAGCTTGCCGAAGGGCGGAAGAAACCGGAAGCGATCCCGCAGTTAATAAAGTATAACTGATTGACTATTAAAGATAATTACAGAAATACATTTATTCCCGGGATCCGGAAATCGAAAGATGTGCCACATTTACCTTGGACACAAATATGATAATGTGGCACACCTGTCCGGCCATGGACGTGATATGGACGAGCATTGCAATGAGAGGCTATTAAACAGCATCGCAAACCTCAGGAGATTTCTCCACTGCGTTGCGAAATGACTTCATTGACCGGGAAGAAAATTGCAGAAAAAACCGGAAAGAAAACCGGAAAAAAGCAGAAGGGTTTTCAGAAGAAAATGTGCCTGCACGGCTGAATAGACGTGCCTGCCCGACTGAATAGGCGGGAGCAACAATTTGTCGAAAAAACACCCTAAATGATTGATTGTCAAATACAATGTGCGCAATAAATTTGGCAAAAAAGTGAGCAAAAGAAGCGTGAATTCTATCAGCATCAAGGCCATCCTTTAATCAAGTAGATCAAGGTTCAAATCTATTGCCCCGGATTTCCCGGTATAGGCACAGGCACCCTGCCATCATTACCACCTACCGCGGGGTATAGTTGCATGTAGTGCGGATAGTTTTGCTCCGGGTGCAGGTCCAGGCTCAGGCCTTTCAGAATTTGTACACGGGATTTCGCCAGATCCTCATTTTTCATAAAGGGTGGCAGTGACGGGGTGAAGGTATAACTGCCGTTTTTCCAGTATACATAGCCTCCCCTGTTTGGGTCATAATAGGTATAGTAGTCGGGGAAGTAGGCATGCGCGGTAGCGTCATAATGATGAGCAGCGGCCCAGTCCGGTGCTTTCATTGGCTTTGCAGCCGTTTTATGATGTGCTTTGTGTTTCTTATTATTTGCACCCTGTGCGCCGGCAAAGAACGGGGACATGGCTATTATGAATATGAAGATGAGCGTTTTATGTTTCATAGCTGTATCGATCTTTTTAATAGTTGACCATTACAAGCTGCAATACCATGCCATTGAAAACCTTTTTTCCTGCTCTTTTTAACACTTCCCGGAAAACCATCAAAATATTTTCTCCGTACATATACAGATAGTGATTAAAAAACTTATTTTTATCAAAATTTAATACTCATGAACGCAACAATAGGCATTTACGACAATCACGACCTCGCAGTAGAAGCCGTACAGAAACTTAAAGACTCTGATTATCATGTATCTAAGCTGACCATAATGGGGCTTACCAATACAGAAGTGGTAGATGAGAAAATGCATATAACACCACAAAATCCGATTAAAGCAGCAGGTGTAGGCACAGGCACAGTAGTCGGTACCACATTAGGTCTTCTTACCGGTGTAGGGTTATTTGCCATTCCGGGTGTAGGTTGCTTGTATGGTGCGGGTGCACTTGTAGGCGCTATAGCAGGTTTCGACTTTGGCGTCATTGGTGGTGGTGTAGCCAGCATCCTGGCAACTGTAGGTGTAAAAGATGCTAACGCGAAAAAGTATCATGATGCACTGGTGCAGGGCAAGTACCTGGTAGTAGTACATGGCCATGAAAAAGATGTAAACCAGGCAAAAAGCATACTTGATGACCACGGAACTCATCATGATGTAGAGCAACACTAGTCTTACCACACAATAATATTTTCACAGCCGGTCGTTCGACCGGCTGTTTGTGTTTTTAACTAATATCTATCCCTTAATGGTATGCTTTTTATACCGTTACATTATAGCCATTAAATCTTATTACCTTTATAAAAACTTTGTATAAATTCTGATTTATGAACGCGACAATAGGCATATACGACAATCACGACCTGGCTGTAGAAGCGGTGCAAAAGCTAAAGGATGCAAACTACCCTGTGAACCAGTTATCTATAATGGGCAAGGCACAGGAAGAAGGCGTGGATAGTGAAATGCACATAACTCCAAAGAGCCCGATAAAAGTAGCAGGACTGGGTGTAGGCACGGCACTGGGCACAACGCTGGGTGTGCTGGCAGGTGTGGGCGTCTTTGCAATACCGGGCCTTGGCTTCCTTTATGGCGCAGGAGCATTGGTGGGTGCTATCGCCGGTTTTGATTTCGGACTGATAGGTGGAGGCATAGCTTCTGTACTGGCCACTGTAGGTGTAAAGGATGAGAACATGAAGAAATATCACGATGCACTGGACGCAGGCAAATTCATAGTAGTGGCACACGGCAGTGAAGAAGATGTAAATAAAGCACGCATGGAGCTGCACACGCACGGTACACATCATGATATTGACCTGCATTGATGCAGATCTTATTTTAAAAGCAGGGCTATCTTATATATAGGATAGCCCTTTTAGTTTTTTTAGGTATTTTAGCTATTCAATTTTCATGTATCGTGAGTAATAAGCAGAAACAGCCTGTACAAAAAACACAACCTACCCAAGCAAGTTCCCCAACAAGCTCCGACAGATCAAAACCTGCCGGCTTTACCATACCGTATCCTATGCTGTGGCTGGCACTGGCTGCATTTGTCGTTTATTTTCCTGCGTTGTCCATGAAGTTCACAGAACTGGATGATGCCATCTTCATACGTGACTTTGCCCGGTATAACGAAGACCTGTCTAACCTGGCCACCTCTTTTCAGCGTGGCCTGTTTGATGCGGTAAGGGACCCATATTACCGTCCCTTGTTCCTGGACTCTATGATACTCAACTACCAGGTAAGCGGGCAGAGCATCGCCGGTTATCATGTTGTAAATGTGCTGCTGCATATAGGTACGGTGCTATTATTATTCAAACTGTTTCGCAGACTAGAGGTGAAGGAATTACATGCCTTTATCCTGGCGCTAATTTTTGCTGTTCACCCAGTATTATCGCAGGCCGTAGCATGGATACCTGGGAGGAACGATACATTATTGGCCATCTTCATTATCTCCTTCCTCATCAATAGTATAGACTATGCCAACAATGGCAAACTACAGACGCTCTTACTATCGGCATTATTCCTGCTATTGGCTTTCTTCACCAAAGAAACAGCTGTATTTGCTGCTCCGGCAGCATTTATACTGATCGTAGTGGCATTGAAAAAAAACTGGACAGACAAACGTAACCTTACGCAATACGGCATCTGGGTAGCCTGCTTTGCCTTTTGGTACATTGCCAGATCGGCAACATCTATACAAACAGCAGGAATAGCAACCACACAGGCTTTCACAGACTTTATACACCGGCTGCCGGTTATTATACAATATACTGGCAAGATATTCCTTCCATTCAACCTCAGTGTATTCCCCACACAGGAAGACACTGTTTACTATTATGGTATCGCGGCTATAATTTTACTGGCGGCCATTATATTGCTGAACAAAGAAAGGAATGGCCGCATCATACTTAGTGGCGTCGCAGTATTCCTGTTATTCCTGATGCCGGCGTTGCTTGTGCCTATGAAACTGAACAGCCAGACCTTTGAGCACAGGCTATACCTGCCTATGATAGGCATATTGATATTCCTGTCTCAAACAGTACTGCTCCATAATAAGCTGGGTGATAAAAACACATTCATTACAGCAGCAGTGATCTGCGGCATACTGGCAGCAGTCAATTTCAAACACCAGCAAAACTTCTCCGATCCGCTCACCTTCTGGACAGCAGCAGCAGAAACATCTCCTAATTCGGCTTATGCCAATATGATGCTGGCAGCACGGCTGGACAAAGATCAGTTCGCTCAATCAGAAGCTCTGTACAGGAAAGCATACAGGCTCAATCCAAAGGAAAAATACCTCAACTATTATATTGGCGATATGCTGCAGATGAAAGACTCTGTACTGGCGTCAGAGCCTTACCTGCTTACAGAAAAAAGCATCTCCGATTATTACATGTGCGACTTTCTGCTGGCAAGGGTTGCAATGATGAAGAAAGATATGAATGGGGCTGTTGCTTACCTAACCAAATACCTGAAGACCGACCCCGCAAATAAACAGGCAAACAATAACCTGTTACTCCTGTATATAGATACCCACCAACAGGAGCAGGCAAAAGCGCAGGCAAAGAACATGCAACAAAAAGGCATAGAGGTGCCACCTGTTATACTTCAACAATTGGAATTGTAATAAGCATTACCTGTAACCCGGCTTTTGTTCCAGGTAGTTGCAGTACTCCATGCTGCCGAGCCTGAATGTGACCGGCACATGCGCTTCCTGCATCTTTAGTTCCTGCCTGCAAAAGAAGCCGAGGTGCTGCGTGTAAAAATTTTGCGGAATGACTTGCCCGCTTTTATTCAATGTTGTGGCAGGAGTTGAAAATGCACCAACGACCCGGTATGACATATACAAGCTATCATGCGCGCGCAGTTGCATTTGCTGCGCAGGGGCAGGCAGAACGAACAATACGAATACGCCTGTGATAATACTTTTCATTTTTCAGTATATCAAATATACGAACCATCTGGCAATTCCGGCTTTACAAACAAGTGAAACACCCGTAAATACAATAGTTTCAGGTATGGCACGGTTTTTAAAACATGGCTATCAGCAAATAGCTTTGTTATGTATAAGAAACACCTTGGACACCTTTTGACTGTAAGCCTGAAATACTTTTTCGACTTTGATTTTAGCTATTTTCACAATGCTTACCTGATGGTACTGATGTTGCCATTTGTAATAAAACTGGCAATAGAAATCGTCGGCACAAATCTGCATGAAGGACTTATAACCGTGAAAGAAGATGTATATACTATAAAAAACGGACTGATCACTTACAAGCAGAACTGGGACAATAGTGAACTGCGTGACAACATGATGAGCAACCTGCGGACGATCAGGAATAACCTTAAGGAAAATAATTTCCGTACTCACTGACCAAACAAGGCGATGCCGTAAACAAATGAAAAACCTGCTGTTAGCGCTATTACTGATCACGATTATACAACCAGCCTACAGCCAGGTAAAATACAATACAACGAAAGCACCAAAACTGCCCCGTGAAGGAAGTAATATAGTATACACAAGTACCGTAACACTTGATTCCACTCACAGCAAAGAAACTCTATTCAATAATGCCCTGAACTGGTACCGGCACAATTTCCAAAGTGCAGACAATACCCTGACCGTTAATGATGCTGATGCCGGTAAACTATCAGGCACAGGTATCATACACTCCAAAAAGACCAAAAAAGACATTTACCCACAAGACATCTTTTTCACCATTACTATAGCTACAGCCAGGGGAAATTATCAATACCGGGTCGACAGCATTTATGGATTCGAGAAAAACAGGGTAAAGTTCTACTATTCAGACATGTACAGTGAGGAGCTCTATACACAGAACAAACCAACATGGACAAAACCCTACAGACTCTCCATGCTTACAAATATGAACACACGCATTAATGAGATGACAGATAAACTACGCGCCGATATGGCAAAGAAGTAGCCTGCTCCGATCCTGCATACGGCACGATATTTTAAAAACCTTCTTTAAAATATACGACTATGCAAATGCCAATAATAAACACTCAACAAATAGCCAACAAACTCAAATGGTGGCAGATAGCACTTATATCAGTAGCCGTATCCCTACTGGGCAAGTTGGCCGGAGGTAATGATACGGATGAACAAAAACTATACACAAAGCAACTAAAACAAGGCCCATGGGCACCACCTGCATGGCTATTTGGCCCGGCATGGACGATCAACAATTTCTTTCTGCTCATAGGACTCAGAAGGCTTTATACAAACGAGCAAATGCCCGAAAGAAGAAAACTGCTCATACTGCAGGCTATGTTATGGGTGATCTTTTTCTCGTTCAGCTATGTATACTTCCGGAAGAAAAGCACCGTGCTGGCTGCAATATGGACGATGAGCGATGCCATATTCGCAACAGCCAGTTTCATGGTAGCCAACAAAGTCGATAAAAAAGTATCTATGACCTACCTGCCACTTACGGCATGGACACTCTTCGCCAGCACGCTGGCTGGGTACCAGGCACTTAAAAACCCTGATAAAGCATTAGGCACTCCGGCACTGCTCAATTAAATTGTAAAAGCGTCAAACAATTATCTCAACAAATTCTTCCAGGTGGGCATAGGCATATGCCAGCATCTGCTTTATCGTATCGGGATTTAACTTGCTAAACCGCTCATCGATCTCCTCAAATTCTTTGAGCTCATCATATAGCTTAGCGAACTCTTCAACAGTCGTCTTTTTGTTGAGCAGATCCCTGTTGAGCACATATACTTTCAATACATCATCCAGTATCCTTGCCATTGCAGGCAGATTGAGCGCATATAGCTGCTCTATCATAGAAGGCAACAAGCCTACATAACCATTTTGTATGAATTGGATGAAACCACCCTGCCCTACCTGCATACGCATATAGTCATAGGCAAGCAGCAATTGCTGCCCGTCAGACAGACTATCAATGAATTCAAAAGTGCGCCTGCGGTATAGCTCTTCATGCAAAGGTTGCACCAGTGCATCATACATCTCCTCATCATTTCCTGAAGCTTTGGCACTTTTTATGGCCTGGGCACTTACAGGTGGTAAATATTCACTTTTCATAACTATTTTCTTTGAAAGAGCTATTTCTTTATAATTTTACGCAAATATCAAGAAGGAATTTCAATTACTATGCCATAAGTTTCTATCTTTTTACAAAATAAAAAGATGGTTATCTCCGTTTATTTTCAATAATGGCTTCTTAATTAAGGTTTTCTTAAGGTTTTGATAGATAGTTTTGTACCGTATTCACAATTTCTCACAAAATAGAACATTTATGAATTTTAAACATGTTGCTTTTTTAGGCCTATCTTCATTGATGATCGTATCATGTACTTCAAGCAAAAAGCTGAAGCAGAGCGAAGCAAGGTATTCCTCATTAGACAGCTTACACAGGGCTATGCAGCTGGACCTTGCTAAGTGCCAGGAGAACAGGGCTGATAACCAGAACAGGATCAAATCATTACAAGATCAGGTATCTGACCTGAAATCTGCTAACGCTAACCTGCAGAAACATATGGATGACCTGTCTGTAATAACAGGCGCACAAGCAACCAGTATCAATAAATCATTAGATAATATCGGGGTAAAAGACGCTTACATCGGCAGGCTGCAATCAGCGCTTAACCGTAAGGATTCTATGAACATGGCACTGGTCATAAACCTGAAGAGCGCTATAGGCAACCTGGACGACAAAGATGTGAACATAAAGGTAGATAAGGGTGTTGTGTATGTAGACATATCTGACAAACTATTGTTCAAAAGCGGCAGTTATGATGTAACTGACCGTGCACAGGAAATACTGGGTAAAGTAGCTAAAGTATTGGTAAGCCAGCCAGATGTAGAATTTATGGTAGAAGGCCATACTGACAATGTTGCATTTACACGTGGTGTACTGGAAGACAACTGGGACCTGAGTGTAAAACGCGCTACTTCAGTAGTACGTATATTGAACAATAAATACCATGTCCCACCGGCACGCATGACCGCTGCGGGCAGGGCTGAATTTGTTCCTGTAGCATCTAACGACAGCAAAGAGGGACAAGCAGCTAACAGAAGAACAAGGATAGTAATATTGCCACAGCTGGACCAGTTCTTTAAAATACTGGAAAAACCACAAAATTAATCTTACCGCATATGTAAACAGAAAGCCCCGGACCTCCGGGGTTTTCTGTTTATGAGTAACCTGAACATTAAATCCCGAACTTTTAGTAATTTAACCGCATGGAAAAGAAGGAACGCAAACCGGTATACTATAGCGAATACCTGCAACTGGACAAGATACTGAACGCACAGCAACCGGAAAGTGAAAAAGAAGGAATACAGGCCAATGACGAAATGTTGTTCATTGTCATTCACCAGGCATATGAGCTTTGGTTCAAACAGATACTACATGAGCTGGACATAGTAAGGAGCATATTCAAGCAGCCAAACATACACAACAATACACCTGACATATACAACAGCGTACACAGGCTAAAACGCATATGCAGGATACTGGAAGTAGCCGTATTGCAAATGGGCGTACTGGAAACAATGACACCTCTTGATTTTCTTGACTTCCGGGACCTGTTGCGCCCGGCATCAGGCTTTCAGAGTATCCAATTCAAAATGATAGAAGCCAGTCTTGGCTTAAATTACGAACACCGTCATGGCAAGGCTTATTATTTATCGCAGCTTACGACAGCCGATGTAGACAGGGTAAAAAAAGCGGAGGCAGAACAATCACTACTGTTGCTTATCAATCAATGGTTGGAACGTATGCCTTTTGTTACCAACACAGCATACTGGGAACAGGAAGCGGACAGCAGTTTCTGGAAAAAATACAGGGAAGCTTATGCAGGCGGGCTATCAGAAGCTGAACAGCAAAACCTGAAAATATTTGACATGATATTCATTGATGATGCAGCCTACCCTGAAGGAAGATCTTTCAGCGCAGCAGCAAGCAGGAATGCATTATTCATCATGTTGTACCGCGATCATCCTTTGCTGCAGCTTCCTTATGAATTGCTGAACACTTTACTGGAAATAGACGAGTCGTTATCTATGTGGCGCCATCGTCATATACACATGGTACAGCGCACTATAGGCAAGCGTGTGGGCACAGGTGGCAGCACGGGTGCAGAATACCTGAAAGGTGCTGCAGACAGTCATTATATCTTCAAAGAACTGGCAGAGCTGACTTCATTTTTATTGCCAAGGAATGAATTGCCAAAACTACCTGAGACACTTATAAAT
>JAOQAP010000138.1 GCA_025963465.1 Flavipsychrobacter sp. | reverse complement strand
CAAAACATATGGTATATGCCGTATAACAGGCAAGCTGATAGACAAGGCCCGCCTGCGTGCAGTGCCACATGCTACCCTGAGCATAGAAGCAAAGAAAATGATGCCGGGTAAGAACAGCAGCAACTAGTATTTAGTCGTAAGTCAAAAGTTTAACCACACACATAAATTACAGAAACGCCCCGGATGTCGGGGCGTTTTTAGTTTTTATACCTTTATATCACTAAAATACACTGCGGGTAATTTTGGCTAAAGCCAATTTTTATTACACACTGCACCCGGACCTGAAGGTCGGGGCTACTTGCAATAATGTGAGTATCGAAATTATAAGAACAGAATTTCAGCGCATAAAAATACCCCCGCCAAAGGCAGGGGTACCAGTATATAATTGTTAAATTTAATTAAGCTCTTTCAAGACCGCTGAAGAAGAAGTTACCTTCTATTTCTGCATTCTCGTCGCTATCAGAACCGTGAACTGCGTTCTCTCCTATTGAAGCCGCATACTTCTTACGGATAGTACCTTCTGCAGCCTGTGCAGGGTTGGTAGCACCTATAAGTGTACGGAAATCAGCTACTGCGTTTTCTTTTTCCAGTATAGCTGCTACGATAGGGCCGCTGCTCATGAATTCAGTCAGTTCGCCGTAGAACGGGCGTGCTGCATGCACTTCATAAAATTTTTCAGCCTGCTGTTTGCTAAGGCTCAGGTATTTCATAGCTACAATACGGAAGCCACCTGCATTTATCATCTGCAGTATATTACCGATATTGCCTGCTTTTACTGCATCGGGTTTGATCATCGTGAACGTACGATTCGACATATATAATTGGTTTTTTAAGTAACGGCGCAAAGGTAAATCAATATGACAAAACCTAAAAGTTAAAATGAGCTCTTTTTTTTTGAAAATTTTTAATAGTACCGTATGTAAATCGCACTGCATCACTTAAGAATACTTACTTTTGCACCCCAAACGAAAATGATCCTGTAATACAGGATACGGACCAGACTATGATGCAGCCCATACAAGACATTTTTCCTTTACTGCAAACGCCAAAGAAGATATTCATCACTACCCATCACAAACCTGATGGCGATGCGATAGGCAGTATGCTGGGCCTATATCATTATCTTACAATGAAAGGACACACAGTATCGCCGGTATCGCCCGGTGAGATACCTGACTTCCTGGAGTGGATACCCGGTGTAAACATAATGCTGAACTTTGAAGAACAGCAGAAAGAGTCGCTGGAGGCATTGGCAGGCGCAGATCTTATCTTCTGCCTCGATTTCAATGATTACAGCCGGACCAAGCACCTTACCCAGCACCTGGCAGATGCTACGCAGCCAAAGATATTAATAGACCACCACCTCTTCCCTAAGCCAGTATGGGACTACGGAATGAGCATACCAGAGAAGAGCAGCACCTGCGAAATGGTGTATGACTTCATTAACCTGTGTGGCGACAATAAGCTGATCAATACTACAATAGCTACCTGCCTGTATACCGGGCTGATGACCGATACAGGGTCATTCAAATTCCCGGCTACTACAGCATCTGTGCATACAATGGCCGCAGACCTGAAGCACCGCGGGCTGGACCATACGAAAATACATGAAGAAGTATATGATTCCTGGAGCGAAGCACGTATGCGTTTCCTTGGTTATGTGCTGATAGAGAAAATGGAAGTATTCCATAAGCAGAACTCTGCGCTCATAGCATTATCCCGTAAAGACCTGAACCTGTTCAAAGCACAAAGCGGCGATACGGAAGGCCTGGTGAACTACCCCCTGAGCATATCAGGTATCAAGTTTGCCACCCTTATTACGGAGCGCAGCGACGAGGTAAAGCTGTCCTTCCGCAGCAAGGGCGATTTTGACGTCAGCAAGTTCTCAAGGGAGCATTTTGAGGGCGGCGGGCACTTTAATGCCTCCGGAGGGCGCTCAAAAAGAAGTTTTATAGAAACAATTGCATATTTTAAGGAAATTTTGTCCGATATTCACCCCCAATAAAAAACAAACATGATAAAAAGGATTCTACCCATCGCTCTATTAAGCGCAGCGATCATTGGCAATACCGGATGCAGCAGCAACGGTGGCATGAAACAAATCAACGGCGTATCTTATAAGATCATAAAGGACGCTCCAGGCAAAAACGCCAAAATGGGCGATATTGTTGAGTATCATATCTACGTAAAAGTAGATACCCTACCCGGCAAAGCGCTTGTACTGGCTGACTCCCGTAAGCAAGGCCAACCTTCTGCAGGACGTGTAGACAGCGTAAAGCAGCCAGGCGACTTCCAGGCTATTTTCCCAATGCTGTCAGCAGGCGATAGTGCACTGGTAGAAGTATCATGCGATACGATACTGAAAACAATACCACCTGCACAGATGGGCCACTTGCCTACATGGTTGAAAAAAGGCAACAAGGTTGTAATATCTATGGCTGTGATCTCTATTAAGACAATGGACGAATACAAAAAAGATATGCAGGCTAAGCAGGAGCAGATGCAGGCTGAAATGAAAGCAAAAGCTGAAGCTCAGAAACCAATAGATGACAAAATACTGCAGGACTTCTTCGCTAAAAACAACATCAAGGCTACTAAAACAGCATCAGGCCTTTACTATACTATAGAAAAGCCAGGTGCAGGTGCACAGATCACAAAAGGCCAGATGGCTTCTGTAATGTATACAGGCAAAACACTTGACGGCAAAGCGTTCGATTCAAACATTGATACCGCTATAGGCCATCATGGTACTGAGCCACTGAAATTCATAGTAGGTGCAGGCCAGATGATACCGGGTATGGATGAAGGTGTTACATTCCTGAAGAAAGGTAGTAAAGCAACTTTGTACCTGCCATCACCATTGGCTTACGGCGCACAGGGTGCAGGCCAGAACATAGGTCCAAACACTATCTTAATGTTTGAAGTAGAAGTTACAGATGCGAAGGCAGCACCAGCGCCTGAGGCACCAGCGAGCATGCCGGCTCAGTAATTTATTGTGATCAATACTAACATTGAATTTTATAACAACAACTAAATGAAAAGAACACCTAAAACAGCACTCCTGTCCTCTATGGTTGCTATCGGCGTACTGGCTGCTGCTACATCAGCAACAGCCCAGGACAAAAAAGCGACTGACAAGAAAGCAGCACCAAAGGAAAGCTCAGCAACCAAGGCCAAGGCAGCACCTGGCTTTAAGATGCTTCCAAGCGGACTGTCCTACAAGATCATCCAGCATGGCACCGGCACTAAAAAACCGATGGCTACTGACCACATAGAAATGTTCATACATGTACATGTGCCGGTACCGGGTGGCGATAGCACCATATTTGATTCCCGCAAAATGTTCAGTGCTACCAAGCCTGTGTCATTTGCGATCACGCCACCTAAGTTCAAAGGAGATCCTATAGAAGGATTTATGATGATGGTGGCGGGAGACAGTGCAGTGTTCACATTGCCTATCGATTCTATGAAAAAAGCAGGCAACCAGTTATTGCCATGGATGACGGACGACATGAAGATAGAGTACGATGTCGTAATGGTATCTGTAAAAACTGATGCTGAAGAGAAAAAAGATAATGAAGAAAGAGCTGCTAAACAGATAAGCATTGATGATAAGATACTGCAGGAGTATTTTACCAAGCATGGTATCAAACCATTAAAGACAGCATCCGGCTTGTATTATACACTAGCTAACCCCGGCACAGGCGATAAAGTAAAGTTTGGCCAGAAAGTAAGTGTAAACTATACGGGCAAGTTCATGGATGGCAAACCGTTCGACTCCAACACCGATTCTAACTTCCATCACTTACAGTCTTTCGATGTGGAAGTAGGAAAAGGACGTGTGATCAAGGGCTGGGATGAAGGATTGATGCTGTTGAAGAAAGGCGCCAAAGCTACTTTCTACATACCATCTAACCTTGCTTATGGCGCACAGGAAAGAAACCCTATACCTGCCAATTCTATACTGGTATTTGATGTAGAGATAACTGATGTGCAGGACGTAGTAGACCAGGCAACAACTGATGACAAATTGCTGCAGGCTTATTTTGCAAAAAATAGCATCAAGGCATCAAAGACACCATCAGGCTTGTATTACACTATATCCAAGCAGGGAACAGGCCCTACAGCAAAACCGGGCAAGAAAGTAACGATGAACTATACCGGAAAAACAATGGACGGCAAAACTTTCGACTCTAACCAGGATCCTAAGTTCAACCATGTTCAGCCATTCCCTTTTGTACTGGGCCAGGGGCAGGTAATAAAAGGTTGGGATGAAGGTATACAGCTGTTACAAAAAGGCAGCAAAGGAACTTTGTTCATACCATCGGGCATGGGATACGGACCAAGCGGCATGGGTGGTGCAATACCACCAAACGCAGTTCTGATCTTTGATGTAGAAGTATTGGACATCGAAAATTAATAAAGAAAATATATTGATGACGGAACGAGATCTGCTAAAATGATTTTGTTCCGTCATTTTTCCTTAACAAAAAACAGCATTATGAAAAAGACATTCACTACCGGTGTATTATTCATTTGTTCCCTATTGATAGCCGCTACAGCTTTTGCGCAAAGTAAAGCTGTCCTTCAAAAAGAAACGGACGATAAACTGCTTACCGAGTATTTTACAAAGCATGAGATACACCCTAAAAAAACAAAGTCGGGGCTGTACTATATTATCACCGAGCAGGGCACGGGACCTAAAGCATGGATCAAGCAGAAGGTGACGGTGAACTATACAGGAAGATTGATGCTGGACGGCAGGATATTCGATTCTAACCAGATGCCTGATTTCCAGCATACCGACCCGTTGCTGTTCACACTGGGCACAGGGCAGGTAATAAAAGGCTGGGACGAAGGTTTTCAGCTATTGAACAAAGGCAGTAAGGCAACTTTTTATATCCCTTCGGGACTGGCATATGGAGAAAAATCCATCGGGCTTGCCGTACCATCGAATTCCATACTTATATTTGATGTGGAATTACTCAGCATTGATTATTAAACATTATTAACTTCACTTACAAAAACCCAATAACGTATGACAAAGACCATCTTAGGCACTTTATTACTGATCTGCACTATGTTCGTTTCGAACAAAGGAATAGCACAGGGCCAGGCAGCTATTGACGAGAAGATACTGACCGACTATTTTGCGAAGAATAAGATCAAGGCAACAAGGACACCATCGGGCCTGTATTATGTGATCACCAAAAAAGGAAGCGGTGCTAATGCAAAAGCAAACCAGCAGGTATCAATGAATTACCTGGGTAAATTCCTGGACGGCAAATCATTTGATGGTAATGTGGATGAAAATTTCAAACCGGTAAGTGGCAGAAGTGCGCTAGACTTTACTCTTGGCGTTCGCCAGGTAATAGCAGGATGGGATGAAGGTATCCAGTTACTGAATCCGGGTAGCAGAGGTGTGCTATACATACCTTCAGCACTCGCATATGGTCCTAATGGCCGCGGCCCGATCCCTGCAAATTCAATACTTGTTTTTAATGTAGAGCTGATATCAGCAAAATAATGAACAACAAACTATTCAAAGCACTTTTAGTGATGTGGTATTTGCTGAGAGCAAATACCACATTTGCTTATACGCACATTGCCGATACACTTCGTGGCAGCAATGGCCGTCACCGTGCGTGGTCGGATATGGAAAAGTATGACCTGAGCGTGGAATTTGACACGGCGACGAAAAGCATAAAAGGTTGTGTTATCATGGAGCTCTCCGTTTTCAGCACGCCTACAGATACTTTTCAGCTTGACCTGCAGGAACCCATGGAAATCGACAGCGTATTTCAGCACTATGGAGGTCCGGGACTGGCTATACGTCAGCGGGTAGATTTTAAGCGTGAAGGCAATGTGTATTGGTTGACACTCCCTAATGCTCCTTTTCACACATGGAGAAGAACGGAACGCAGAGGATTCAGAGTTTATTACCATGGCACGCCACGAAAAGCAGTGAACCCGCCATGGGACGGGGGATTTAGCTGGGCACACGACAGCACCGGGAAGCAATGGATAGCAGTATCCTGCCAGGGACTGGGCGCCAGTGCATGGTGGCCCTGCAAAGATGCACAATGGGATGAGCCGGATTTTGGTGTAGATATGCACCTTACCGTACCGGGCAACTGCCAGGCCATTGGTAATGGCAGATCAACAGGAACAACTACAAAAAATGACATGACCACGTATAGCTGGCAGGTGACAAACCCGATCAACCTCTACGATGTGTCTTTCTACATAGGTGACTATGCCCACTGGCAGGATACTGTGATGGGCGAAAAAGGAAAGCTGACACTGGACTTCTATGCACTAAAGTACAACGAGGAACGGGCAAGGAAACAATTTGCGGTAGTAAAGCAGATGATACATTGCTTTGAGTACTGGCTGGGTCCCTACCCTTTTTATGAGGACGGATATAAACTGGTGGAAGCACCCTACCTGGGTATGGAACACCAGAGTGCTGTAGCCTATGGCAATAAATATCAGATGGGCTACAAAGGCACTGACCGTACCAACACAGGTATAGGGCTTAAATTTGACTACATCATAGTACACGAGAGCGCACATGAGTGGTTTGGCAATAGCATAACCGCGAAAGACATGGCCGATAACTGGGTACATGAGGGTATCACTACTTATTCGGAATCATTGTTTGCAGAATGTCTGCTGGGTAAAGAAAAAGGACAGGCTTACTGTCGTGGGGAGTGGTTGAACATACGTAACGACAAGCCGATGATAGGCCCTTATGGTGTAAATACAGAGGGCAGCGGCGATATTTATGATAAGGGGGTTGCGATCATGCATATGATACGCACAATGACCAATGATGATCAAAAATTCAGGCAGATGCTGCGTGGACTGAGTAAGACCTTTTATCACAAGACTGTGACCACAAAGGAAATTGAGAACTACATAGCGAAACAAACCGGACTGGACCTGACGGCTTTCTTCAACCAATATCTCAGAACTGCGGACGTACCACAACTGGAATATTACATAAAGAAGAAGGTGCTCCACTACAAATTCAATGATATAGTTCCGGGCTTTACCCTTCCATTGACCGTGGGCAAGGAGAATAATAGCATAGTGATAAAGCCAACAGCAGAATGGCAGGAAGTAAAATGGAGTGGTGGTTATAATGTGCGTTTTTCTAAAGATTATTTGATAAGGGTGAAATAACTATCACCTGTCTTGACTGCTAAAAAGATGGCACAAAACACCAAAATTGGCGATATTTTTTCGATTAAAATAGATAGCCATTCCAAAAAGTATATACAGTACATCATCAGTGATGCAACACAGTTGAACTCTGATGTAATCAGAGTATTTAGAACGAAATACCCAATTGAATCAATACCAGATTTAAAAGAAGTAGCAAAAGGAGAGGTGGAATTTTGTGTTCATTGTGTTACAAAATTGGGCATAACCTTAGGATACTGGCAAACTGAGGGAAATGTAAACGATGTCGGCGGAACTGAGGGTATTTTATTTAGAGATAGCAGCGATTATGGAAAGAAAATAACATTTTCAGATAACTGGTGGTTGTGGACAATAAATCAAGATCAACGGTTTGTAGGTAAGTTGTTTGGAGAAAATCGAAAAGCTGAAATTGGTATTGTGGTGTCTCCCGACAGTATTGTTCATAGAATCAAAACAGGAGAATATGATTTTGCATATCCTCATATGAACAACGAGGACATCGATAAGCAGTAAACTTTTAGCCCAGTTGCCCATAGTCCAAATAGACAATAAAAAACGACTATTCGGCGGCAATCCCCTGTTGCGCGTAGTCTTCACAAACAAATAAAAGGTATAGTTCGGCGACAATCCCTCCTGTTGCCCGTATTCTTCACAAACAAATAAAAAACTATCGTTCGGCGGCAATCTCTGATTCCGTCGGAGTGGAGCACAATCTCTAGATTGCTGCTAAGAATGTATATATAACTACCACCCTTGTTTAGCAATTTAAAAATAATGCCTAAATTTGCAATATGTCTGATAATATCATACAGGATACTATAAAAGCACAAGTGCAGCAAATACTGCCTTTTGCTAAGGTATTGCTGTTTGGCAGCAGGGCATACGGCACTCCAAATGCAGAAAGTGATTGGGATATACTGATCCTTACACGGGAACCGGTAAGCTCAACGATAAAAAGAAATATACACAATGCTATCTTCCCGATCAGTGTAAAGATCGGGGCGTTCATTAATACACTTACCGTTCAGGAAGACGATTGGAATAATGCCCCATCTTATTATACCCTGAAACGAACAGTGGAACCAGGAATGATCGCCTTGTAAAGAGCAGCTACATTTTCATTAAGCCATTCCGCAATTCAGCCATTAAGCATTATTAAAAAACTATTTATCCACATATACCGAATAACGTTGCGTTTTCAGGCCATCATTTTTTGTTAGGTTTGCGTAGCACATGGCAAAGGAAAAACAGGCGGAAACGCCATTAATGAAGCAGCATAAGGATATCAAGACCAAGTATCCGGATGCGGTGTTATTGTTCCGTGTGGGCGACTTTTACGAAACATTCAATGAAGACGCCCATATAGCCTCCCGTGTGCTGGGCATTACCCTTACCAAACGTTCCAATGGTTCCGCATCAGCGGTAGACCTTGCAGGCTTTCCTCATCACTCACTGGATACTTACCTGCACAAACTGGTAAAGGCCGGCTACCGTGTAGCCATCTGCGACCAGCTGGAAGACCCCAAGCTAACCAAAGGCATAGTAAAACGCGGCGTAACTGAACTGGTTACCCCCGGTGTTGCTACCAGCGACAAGCTGCTGGAGAACAGGACAAACAACTTCCTTGCGGCTATATACCTCGGTGAACCCATGTGCGGTATCGCATTCCTCGATATTACTACCGGGGAGTTCTATGCAGCTGAGGGCAATATAGAGTATATGGACAAGCTGATGCAGAGCTTTCAGCCGTCTGAGATCATATTGTCCAAGTCGCAGGTAAAACGTTTTAAAGAAGAATTTGATACCAAGACCTATACCTTTCAGCTGGACGAATGGATATTCCGCGACCAGTATTGTTATGACCTGCTGCTCCAACACTTCCAGACCCAGTCCCTTAAAGGGTTTGGTATCGAGGAGCTGAAATCGGCAACCATAGCCTGCGGTGTAGCACTGCACTACCTGAAAGATACAGAGCATGCCAACCTGCAGCACCTGAATACTCTGCAGCGTATAATAGCTACCGACTTCCTGTGGATGGACCGATTCACCATCCGTAACCTGGAACTGGTACATAGCAGCTATGAACAAGGCACAAACCTGCTGCAGGCGATAGACCATACCTACACCCCTATGGGTGCCAGGCTGATGAAACGCTGGATGATATTTCCATTGTTCGATCTGCACCGCATAGAGCAGCGGCTGAACCTGGTGAGCCATTTCATACTGGAGCAGGACCTGAACCATGCACTTACCGCACTGGTAAAACAGATAGGCGATGTAGAGCGTATAGTAGGTAAGATACCACTGAAGAAAATAAACCCACGGGAGGTAATGCAACTGGCCCGCAGCCTGCAGTTCATGGCAGATATGCAGGAGAAATGCGCATCATCTCCTGAGGAGGCGCTGTGCAAGATAGTTGCCTCACTGCAGCCATTGCATGAGCTACGGGAACGCATACAAAGGTCAATAGTAGATGATGCGCCTGCGCTGGTAAGCAAGGGTGGCATGATACGCGAGGGCCTGAATGAAGAGCTGGACACACTGAGAAAAATATCGCGCAGCGGTAAAGACTACCTGCTGCAGATACAGCAGCAGGAAGCGCAGCGCACAGGCATATCTTCCCTTAAAGTGTCTTACAATAATGTATTTGGCTACTACCTGGAAGTGACCCACACGCATAAAGACAAAGTACCTGCCGACTGGATACGCAAGCAAACACTGGCTAACGCCGAAAGATATATAACCCCTGAGCTGAAAGAATACGAAGAGAAGATACTGGGTGCTGAAGATAAAATATTCAGCATAGAAATGGAGCTGTACCAGCAACTGCTGGTGAGCATAGAGCCATTCATATCTGCCATACAGAACAATGCAAGCATTACCGCGCAACTGGATTGCCTGCTCTGCTTTGCCAACAATGCTCAGAAATATAACTACCACCGCCCTACCCTTGTTAATGAACCCATACTGGAAATAAAGGATGGCCGCCACCCGGTAATAGAACAACAGCTACCACCGGGCGACAGCTACATAGCCAATGATATAACACTGGACAAGACAGACCAGCAGGTAATCATTCTTACCGGCCCCAACATGAGTGGTAAGTCGGCCCTGCTGCGGCAAACGGCCATCATAACCCTTATGGCGCATATGGGCAGCTTTGTGCCTGCCAGCGCTGCCACCATAGGTCTTACCGATAAGATATTTACCCGTGTAGGTGCCTCAGACAACCTGAGCGGCGGCGAGAGTACCTTTATGGTGGAGATGAATGAGACCGCAAGCATCATCAATAATATCAGCGAGCGCAGCCTGGTATTGCTCGATGAGATAGGTCGTGGTACAAGCACTTATGATGGTATCTCTCTTGCATGGAGCATAGTAGAACACCTCCACAATAGTCCGAACAAACCAAAGACGTTATTTGCTACCCACTATCACGAGTTGAATGAGCTGGAACACCAGCTGCCAAGGGTGCGCAACTATCACATTACGCATAAGGAAACAGGCAATAAGGTTATCTTCCTGCGCAAGCTTGCTCCCGGTGGCAGCAGGCATAGCTTCGGTATACAGGTGGCGCGAATGGCAGGTATGCCGGTGAAACTGCTGGACAGAGCCAATGAGATACTCGCCCAACTGGAAGAGAAGCACGCCAACACCGGCGACACCATGCAAAAGGTAAAGAACATAAAGCCTGCCGCACAATACCAGCTCAACATCTTTGACGGTGTGACTGACGACATACGTCGCATTCAACAATTGCTTGACGAGACCGACATCAATACCTTGACACCCGTAGAGGCGCTCATGAAGCTGAATGAGATGAAAAATATAGTGAAGCAGTATAAGAAGTAGCCTTACTGTTTGATGAGTTTACTATTGTAGCTACGACCTATATCATCTACCACATTCAGAAAGTACATACCGGATGGTATTTCTGAAACATTTATGGCTTTATTCGCGTCAATAGCTCCCTGCTGCATTGTCTGCCCCAGCATATTGGTAAGCATGTACCTGCCTCTTGCTATGCTTATATACAGCTGGTCATTTACCGGGTTAGGATAAACATTGATTGCTGCAGCATTAGCTATTGCAGGAACATTAACAGGGGCGGGATAGCAATTAGTTGCATAATGAGGCGTAGGTGCAGTAATGTGCTGTGTTACAGACACGAGTGTTACATTACAATTATCATCGGTAGTGTAGGTCCAGTATTTGGCATTCAGGCATCCTGAGGGACAATCACCCCATGCTGATAAAAAAATGAATTTGTTTTCAGCTCCTCTTTCATAGGTTATGCCATACGGAGCGCCACCTATGCGCTGGCTAAAATAAACATCCGTGATACCGGAAAATCGTTTCAGGCTGTCAACGAAGGAACGATCGTTTAACACCCTGGTTGGCGATAAGGTTACTTCATTGTAGGACGCGGAATAACCTGTTACCTGGTAATTGTACCTGCTCATAAAAGCATCCAGGTCGGCATATCCTGTAACGGTGGTCAAGCCTACCCATGCTGCTGTCCATGAATAAGAAGGATCGATAACAACCTTGATGGTAGTATGTATATTACCAAAGGGATAACTATGTACACAGTACCTTCTGAATACGGAGTCAGCCTCTAATAGATTGTTCAGGTTAAATATCGGAGCCATTGCATTCCTGATCGTATCACAATAAGCCGGCGGAATCTCAATGAGCACAGTATCCGGTGACATCAGGTCATATATGCGCTTTACGGCAAGGTCCTTTATATCATTCTCGTAGTGATTGGTAAAGAAAGTATCTGGTGTACAGACAGACGGTGTTTGAGCGGAAACGAACAGGGTCAAACACATTGCGAGGGTAAACAGCAATAGTCTCATAGGTATTATTTTAATAAAGTTACAAAATAATACGAAATAACGACATGCGTCGAGCAGAACTATACCCACTTATTCTTTAGTGCCAGTGTTACTGCCTGTATCTTAGAGGTTACATGCAACTTCTCATAAATATTGGTGATGTGGGTCCTTACAGTATGCGGACTCAGGAAAAGCTCGTCTGCTATCTTCTTATAATCCAGCCCTTTCACCAGTCCCTTTAATATGTCCATTTCCCTGTCGCTAAGCGATGTATTAGGGCCCTTACTGTCCGCTCTTTTGGCACTGGTAAGCAGGTTCAGCGCTTTGCGTGCTATGCTGGGAGACATAGGTGCACCTTGCTGTTCTATTACTTCTTTTATTGCATTGAGGATAGAATCTATCCGCTCCTCTTTGAGCAGGTAACCATCGGCACCGGCCTGTATGGCATCAAACAGTTTATCATCGTCATCAAATACGGTGAGCATAATGTACTTGATATCTTCATACAGGTCGTGGCTGTTGCGCACGGCTTCTATGCCATTCATTTCGGGCATATCTATATCCATCAGCACCAGTTGGGGATGCTGGTTACGGGGCAGTTTCTTCAGCTGATCCAGGTAGTCCTTTCCATTGCGTGCCATGAATACGATCTCCACCTCACCTGAATAGTTGATCTTTTCAGAGAGTGATATCCTGTTTTGTGACCGGTCATCTACTATTGCTATCCTGTATGCCATGTTACAAATTTAGTTGATCGTGTGTGCTATACTAATACAGCATATGCCCTATTTTTTAGAGATCACAATAC
>JAOQAP010000127.1 GCA_025963465.1 Flavipsychrobacter sp. | reverse complement strand
ACAATGTTTTGCCATCGGTAGCTACCCCTACAGCTGTATTATATGGCAGGTGCGATTCCCAATAACCTATAGCGCTGTCCTGCGCTTTGGCATTGAAAACAGCTATTCCGAAAAATATAAAAAATATGAGTGCCCGTCTGAAAAATGCCATAATGAAAACAATGTCAAATATAAAACAAATAACGCATTTTGCTGCCGGATATTGCCTTATACCACCGCAATTACTATTGCAAAAAGACGATCTTTCCTGTGTTGGTCTGCTTCCCGTCGCTGCCGGAAATAAATACCAGGTATACACCGCTTTGCGCACGATGTCCTGAATAGTCATTGCCATTCCATATTATCTGGCCACCTGCCTGCAGGTGTGCCTGGTACACCAGTTGTCCGCTCACATCTGTAATGCGTACATCTGAATTGGTTAGTAGTCCCCTTATAGCTATACTGCCTTTATATCCGGCAGGTACAGGATTGGGGAAAATGACCGCTTCGTCGTTTGATGTAGCAGCCTCTGTAAGAGTACTATGATAACTAACCAATCCATAATACGTTCCAATATATACGTCACCTGTTACTTTATCTATTGCTATTTTCTGTACACGGTTTGATGGCAATGGGCTATTTTCTTCAGTAAATTTTTCGATAACAGTCAGGCCGTCAGGTGATAGTAACCATACTCCCTCATCTGTGCCTACCCATTTCCTGTTGGCTTCATCTACAGCAATCGAATAGACCGCTTTTTTTGCAAACAATGGCCCTGACGGGGTCATCGGTATTATCGCATCGCACGGAGGTGATTGTGTAGTAGGGGCATTGCAACCTTTTACTATGCATATGCCACTAAGTGTACCTACCCATATATCATTGTTTTTGTCTTTAGCTATGCAGAACACATTGTTATTAGGCAGATTGCCGGAACCCTTGCCTACTCTCAGGTGATAGCTGGCATCATCTGTCGCATCACCAGGTGTGCCCTTGGGATTATAAACAACAATACCACCTGACAATTCGCTTGGCGTTAATATGCTGACGAACCAGATCTGGCCGGTATCGTCTACCAGCATCGGCCCTCCAAAGGTCACATCCGGCACTACGAATTTATGCCAGTTGTCATCCTTTGTCTTCGCATACAGCAGGTGATCTGAATTTACGAGCGTAAGCCACAGATTACCGTGCTTGTCCAGTGCCAGTCCTATCACTTGCCTGAACTGATCTCCGTAATAGGTATGACCGGGATCAAAAACAATGCTACCCAGTTGTTCTATCTTGTCTCCGGGTTTTATTGTTACCAGGCCATTCAGGAAAGATGCTGCATATACATTACCGGTAGATTCATCCTTTGTAACGGTAAGTATATCTTTTGCATTCTCTAATTCCGGAAAATAAGGATGTTTATATAATTTCCATTTATCGTTATGCAGGTAAGATACCCCAAACTGGCTGAAATTGCCGCCAAGTATCTGGTTATAGCCTCCGTGAGCTATATACAGCTCCTTGTTGTGAGCATATATATCAAATGAATAAGGATTGGAAGGGCCATCAGGAAAGTAGTAAGACTTATTTCCATTACCCGTAAATTTCTGCAGGCCATTTACAGAGTCCGCTATCCAGAAAGTATTGTCAGGCATTTGCAGGACCTGTTGCGGTTTTCCGTAGCAGGTCAATGAGTCTGTTATAGTAAGATCGGTCTTCATTATTTTTACAGCGCCAGCCACATTAGAGTCGCTGTATTCGCTGATCAGCAGGTTGTCATTGCCTGCATCTATATGTCTTATGTTGGTCTTGAATACGGCATTTATATTATATACCGGGAGCAGCGTGTCGCCACTGATTTTGTATACGCTTTTCGACGATGCAAAGATCAATTCGTTATTGAACATGGAAATATGAACAATGCTATGCGTACTGTCTGTTTTCGTCCATACAGTAGGGTCTGGCAGCCGTGGGTTATTCTTATTTACCCGGTAAACACCATAATCGGTAGCCGCATAAAAATAATCTCCGGCAACGATAAAACCTGTAATGGCAAGGATCTCATTTACCGCAGTTACGCCACGCTGCCTGCTCCGGATGATCTCCATCGTATTTTCTATGCGATGTTTTGCCAGGTCGATAACAATAATGCCCAGGTGTGTTGCCAGGTAGGCAATACCATCGCTGGCGTATACCTGGTATATGGCCTTACTCCCTCCTGTTATGTTTAGTTTCAGGTCGGGAATATTATAAAACGTATTGTCTTTGTACAGGTCTATATTCCCATTGCTATAAGCAAGTATAAGTGTACCTGTCGCCACATCATATGCTACCCGTTGCATAGTAATATCCGACATGCCATCTGTCTTGCTATATGGGGTATATGCATTTTCATGGGCTGTGTTCAGCGAAAAGAACCCGTAGTTGCAAATCGTATAGAGCGTATTACCCTCTGCGGCAAGGCCAATGGCAGAATTGTATGGCAGATGTGATTCCCACGAGCCGATAGGCGCATTTTGCGGTCTTACTGCAAATGGGTACAGCAAAAGAAGAACAGTAAGGGTGTATATCCGTGTAATGATGGTCATAAGGTCATTCGTAGCCAAATTTAAAGAAATAACGCATGCGGAGGCCTGATATTGCATATAAATGGGCTGCAGGGTGGTATTACCGCTAAAAAAAGGGCCTATTAGTTATAGGCCCCGTTGCTGTCTTTATTTTTTATTGCTCCTTGGCGGAGTTTTTGCTCTTTCCGCCTGCAGTTTCTGCATTTCTTCCAGCCGTTGCGACCACTTGGAAGGCGTCGCAGGCTTGTTCTTGTTTTCCTGCAGCTGGGCGTGGATAGCCTTTTCGTTGATAAAATATTTCTGGATAATAAATTGCTGCGCAATGCTCAGCAGGTTAGAGAACGTGTAGTAGAATGTAAGTGCCGCTGCCATTTTATTGAACACACCCATCAGGATGACCGGGAATACATAAGGCATGTATTTCATCATTGGGTTGTTAGGATCCTGTGGGGTCATATTCCTGTTGTACACTGCAAGAAACAAGCTGGACGCAGTCATCAGCAAGGTGAACAAGCTGACATGGTCGCCATAGAAAGGTATTGAAAAGCCAAAATTGAATATACTGTCGTAAGTAGAAAGATCGGTAGCCCATAAGAATTTCTGCTGCCTGAACTCTATAAATGACGGGAACATGTAGTACATGGAAAGCAATATCGGCAACTGGAATAACATAGGGAGGCAACCACCTAATGGATTAACGCCCGCAGAGCGGTACAGTTTCATCTGTTCCATGCTGAATTTCTGCTGGTCGTCGCCTATTTTTGCACGCAGCTCATCCAGTTCAGGTTTCAGCACTCTCATCTTGGCAGATGACAGGTAGCTTTTATAAGTAAAGAACGAAAGAATGAGACGGATAAAAATGGTCATCAGCATGATGATAATGGCATAATTGCTGATGAAACTTGCCAGGAAATAAAATATAGGAATGAGTGCAAATTTGTTGATGTATTTTACAAACGCCATAATACCAAAACCCAATGGTACCATGTTGTCCAGCCCTATTTTATAGCTCTGTAATGTATGGTAATCGTTAGGTCCTATGTACCACCTCAGCGAGGCCGATTGCTCATTGTTGCCCCCTTTCAGCGGCAATTGCAGGCTGGCCACGGTTTGTGCTACAGATGTTGTGTCTTCAGTTGTCTTGTAGGTGATGTCCATTTTGCTGATGCCATCATCATCTATCAATACGGTACTGAAATACTGCTTGCGGAAACCTATCCAGTTCGTTGCAATATCAGCATGTTTTGTTTCTTCCTGCGCTTTTATGGTAAAGTAATCGTAATTGCTGTTCTTATCGCCAAAATAAACCTGTAATGTACCTCCCGTTTTCTGGGCCGTAATATCCTTTTCGGTATTAAGGCCTACGGTCTGCCACTTTACAGGAAGCGGCATAGAGCCTGCCGGAAGCCCTGTCAGCACTATCTTGCAGCTCATCATATAATCGTCTGCAGGCAGCGTGTAGATGATGTCCACCTTTTTTCCTGTTCCTAAGTCTGCAATGAAATCGATCGTCTGATCGCCATTAGGCTCTGTTCTTGTAACAGGTGTGAAATACAGTTCTGCGGTAGACCTGCCATTGTCAAATGGAAGCGTTGCTGCTAAGTAGTTACCAGTACCATTGAACAGGTATAGTGGCTTCTTATCGTATGTTTTGTAGTTTTTTAAGAATGCAG
>JAOQAP010000126.1 GCA_025963465.1 Flavipsychrobacter sp. | reverse complement strand
CTTTGGGTATACTGTATAAAAGTCTAAAGGAATGATGCCCACAAATGATTCCCAGAGATTCTTCCCTACAATATCATCTGCTTTTACACCCAGTAGTTTTTCAGCTGCTTTATTCCAGTATAGCACAGTCCATCTTTTATCCATTGTAAAGAAACCATTGGTAATAGTTTCAGTAATAGACTTTACAGGAAAGTTTTTGCTAATGCTTTTTTTGTTAGCGCTGTTTATATGTGAAAGAAGTGAAGCCTCCATAATATTTTCAGTTTGGTGATTAGTTATTCTTATAGCATGTGACAAGCTTTGAATTGCTATTTATTCATAACCGCTCTTTATTACGGTAAGTATCATCTTAAAGCGTTCATTTGGCTTTATGTAGTTAGATGTGTGCGCGGGTATAATAATGCCCATACCTGACTCTAGTACGCTGCATACTTTATCAATAACTATTTCTGCCTTGCCTTCTATGATCTGGGCAAATGTGTCAAACGGTGAAGTTTTTTCTGTCAGACCTTCACCACTGTCAAAAGACATAACGCTTACATTCCCTGTAGATTTTCTGATTATTGTTTTGATTACAACGGAATTAGGCACATACTCTATGATCTCGACTATTATGTGAGATATGGCCTTTTCCAGTTCGCCTTTTTCATTTTTAACTTCATGCGGTTTGTTATCCATAATATATTTATTACCTGCTGTTACGTGTGGGAAATTCTAAAAAAAGTAATGACGTGATGCATTTACAGATCTTCCAGCATCGAGCGTCTTTTCTCTCTCAGTTTCTTAAAATGAGATGGCGTTAATCCCGTTACTTTTTTAAACTGTGTAGAAAGATATGCGACACTGCTGTAGTGCATCTGGTAGGCTATTTCTGTGAGGGTAAGCTCGTTATAAACAAGTAGTTCTTTTACCCTTTCTATTTTGTGTGTGATAATGAATTGCTCAATAGTGGTACCCTGCACTTCCGAAAATAGATTAGCCAGATAGGTATAATCATGTTGCAGTTTCTGGCTTAAAAAATCAGAGAAGTTTACGGTAAGCGGCTCTTCTGAATAATGCACCACCTCAATAATAACACTTTTTATCTTCTGTATCAGCACACTTTTTTTATCATCCATCAATTCCAGGCCGCTTTTCAACAAGCCGGCCCTTAATTGTTCAAGTTTATCAGCAGAAATACCGCTTGTTATTTCTGCTTGCCCTAATTCTACAGAAGAATACGGCAGTTCCTGCTTCTCCAGTTCCGATTTCACTACCATGATGCAGCGAATACAGACCATATTTTTTATATAGAGCTTCACAAATTATTTGATTAAGAATCGGGCCGCTGTGTACGTCAACTTATTATTTAACGTTGCGTTTCTTACTATTTCCACATGCCATTACTGATTTACAATAATTACGACTTATAGATAAGTAGCCTTGATCCGGTTGCTAAAATGCTACTTACTGCAATGTAACCCTAATTGTCGATGGCGGCTTCTAATGTGTGAATAATATAACTTTCCCCATTCATTACATAACAATGATGAGATGCATTTTCCTGACCTTTGATACTGATCTGTCTTTCACTTTTAAAGTAAATAGCTATGGAGCAGGACTTTAACTTCCGCATTTTACAGGTACAGGATAACAATATTCAGTTTATAGCTGAGAAGATAACAATTACTGTAGATCGCTTTTCATATGTTGATGGTAAGCATGAGATAAACAGTCCGCAAACGGCAAATGCGCAATTTGTTTGCTGCGGGTCAAAATATATAGTGGAGAATACAGACGGCGTTGCCACAGTAGAAGAGTGGTATACAGAGGAATTATTACCAAAGATGCAGATGCTAAGCTTACTACTGGGTAATACCCCGGTGTAGCTCTTCTTATGCTGATGAGTAAAACGTGTTTTATAAGATGTTGCAGAGTATGATAACAACTACTAAAGTTCATTCTACAATACAGGAAATGAACAAAAACTTGTCAGTTGATGACGAGTATATTCCTATAGGCGCTATTGCACAAGGCTTGCACGTAGAGCCAAATGAGTTATTGGCCCATATTGAAACCCTGGCTGCCTTATATTATCTGAAGTATACCGACAAGAAAAAAGATACAATAAAATTAACCTTTAGCGGCAAGAATACAGTCGTCCCCATTCACTGATTTTCCCTTTCATCAAACTCAATTCATGCATTTCATATTCATTGCGAGTTAATGCTGTAACCCTTAACAATAAATGCTTGATTATACCGAACCGGAAACGTACAAAAGAGCTCCTGGCATAATTCATTTTGTATTGATCGGGCTATGCGCCGTAATCATCTTTCTTGGAGTATTGATCTATTTCTTCTGATCAAAATTAAAGTCGCGCGTCTCAGGATCAGAAAAACTTTATCACACCACTTCTTTTAACGCATCAGATTAACAAAACCCTATAATATAGTTATTTATTCTTTAAAATAATTATAATATTAGAATTACGTATGGATATTTTTGCTAGTCCTCTCCACTTTGCACTGGGCTAATAATCAGTGTTTTCCTTTTGGGGTTCATTTTATATAAATCGATACCATGCCTGTGAAAACAACCGATTTAAAGCCAATGCTTATAATACGCCTATGGCACAACTACAAGTCTTTTGTTACCAATGCTACACAAGGGGGTACACAATATGGAGAAGATATAAGTTATTGGCGGGAAAAATTGTTTACCAGTTTTATCACATACCTGCTTCCCACTTGTTTTATAGCATTGATACCCGGCGTATATATGTCTTTTACACAGGGCCTCTTGTTTGTTGCCTGTTCAGACATAATAGTTGTTGCCTCCATTGCAATTATTTCGCTAAGCCGAAAATTGAGCCTGACCTTCCGTAAGGGTTTTGTTGCTATTATTCTATATTGCTTGTCCATAATGCTCATTATCAATCTGAGCCTTTTGGGTCCCGGCCTTATATACTTGTTGGCATTAAGTGTGGTAATAACAGTTACATGTCCTGCTTTTTGGGGGTATTGGACTATAGCAATGAATTTTCTCGTTTGTATTGCCTGTGCAATTATTATTCATTTAAGACTATTCGATTCCCCGTTGATCAATGATTACGGCTTAGGCGCATGGATCGCTGTTTCTTCCAACCTGTTATTCCTAAGCATGGTCATCGTAATACTTGTCAATAATACTATCGATGGCCTGGAGAAAATGATACAAAAAGAGCTGTTGTTGAAAAGTGAATTGCAGGTAAAAAGTATTGAAGAAGAGAAGAGCAATAAGTTATTGAAAGAATCAGAAGACCAGTATAAAAAACTCTTTCTTCAAAACCCATCACCTATGTGGGTACTAGACAATGAGAGTTTACAGTTTATCCAGGTCAATGAAGCTGCTATCCGGGTCTATGGATATAGTAATGAAGAATTTCTTTCAATGAATATTAAAGACATTAAGCTGGAGAAAGACTTTGAAAAGCTATATACAGATGTATCCAGGAACCGGAAAACGGCTGTTTCCCTGGAAATCTTTACGCAGCACAGGCGAAAGAACGGAGAGCTGTTTTATGCAGAAGTGATTTTCAACTCCATCTCTTTCAAAGGAAAGCTCGCTATACTGGTAATATCACAGGATGTTACAGAACAGATGGATTATATAAATGCCATCGAAATGCAAAACAGGCAGTTAAAAGAAATTGCAGATATACAATCACACAAAGTGCGCGGGCCGTTAGCTACAATTCTTGGGCTGGTGCAGCTTTTTGAAGACAGTGATACTGCGATTCAAACTGCCGAGATCATTAACGGCATATCAGTATCTTCTATAAAACTTGATAAAGTGATCTGCGAAATTATTAATAAAGCTAACCTGGCAGATGTGAACATTCCTAATCGAATTCACTGATCTTGTTATACTATTTCGTTCATGGAGATACACTCTTTCCAGTATTCTATAATATTACCCAAGACTTTTTCAAAAGCCGCTACGCTCACCGGCTTGATAAAGAAGCCATAAACAGACATAGCATAAGCGTCGGTCACAGATTTTTTATTGGCACTGGTGGTAAAGAATAAGTAAGGAATGCACTTTTTCCTGATCTCCTCATTGGTAAATATCTTATTGCGCAGCTCTATGCCATTCATTTTAGGCATATTTATATCAGAAAGAATGATGAACGGCTTGGTTTCTGTATGGTTCAGATACTCCAGGGCTTTTTCGCTGTCTAAAAATAGACCACCTCATTTTTATAATTCAATCGCTCGAAGATCTCGACCAGTATCATCTGGTCATCGCTGTCATCTTCTATCACAACTATAGGGCCGGACTTGTTCATATTGGTATAATTTATGGCAACAATCGTGCCTGAATACTAATGTGCATAGCACGTCTCATTTTAAAACTCATTGGGAGCTATACATATCTGCCAGTAGTCTATTATTTTCCTTACCATGCTTTCCAATGTATTTACACTGGTAGGCTTAATAAAAAATCCCTGTACAGATAGCGCATATGCTTCCAATACTGCATTCTTATTTGAAGATGTAGTGAAAAATAAATATGGAATGCATTTTGTTGCTAATTGTTTATCGGCGAATACTTTGTTCCTAAGTTCAAAACCGTTTATCCTGGGCATATTTATGTCAGAAAGGATCATAAATGGCTGTATGTCCGTTTTATTCAAAAATTCAAGTGCTTCATTCCCATCTGCAAAGTAAAACACCTTATTTGGAATTGCTATTTTCTTAAAAACTTCCATGAGTATTTCCTGGTCATCTTCATCGTCTTCGATCACTATTATCGGACCTGTCTTGTTCATAAGGCCAACAAGGTAACTGAATTAATGTTATAAAAATTTTTTATGTTTTTACGGTACTCATCACATAACGAATTTAAACAAGCCGGAACTACAGGTATACCTACAAAGTCTGCGTAAAGAAAAATGGCCTTACCTATCATATAAAATAAGAACGAACACCTGTACAGTCGGTTCACTTGTAAATGGTGTACAGGCACTTACCTCGAAACAACAAATCCGGACTGCCGCATATGGTTAATCAATATGGGGAAAGTAGGAACAGTGCAACTATAGCCTATACACAACTCTGCAAATTTAACTGTTCTGCTTTCTGCTAACTTTCGCACCCTCTTTTCGTAAGGTCGGCGAAATGTCCATCTGCGTTATCAACATAAAAATATTTAGGTTAAGTTATTAATACCGCTATATATAACTATTAAAAAAATTGGCATGGTTATTTAATCCTAGGAACCAGAGTATAAAATAACTCAATTATTCAGTTAACAAATTAACAAACAGACTATGGGGAACTTTACGAGGGCATTTAGAAAATCGTGTGTTATGATACTTGGGGCGGCCCTTGCAGGGAGTGCAGCGCGTGCAGCTACATACACAGCGGTATTATCAGGAAATTTTAATTCTGCATTGACATGGGGAGGATCGGCTCCGGGCGCATTACTGACAACAGATAATGTGATCATTCCTGCAGGAGTTGTCGTTACTATGACGGGTACTGAGGTTTTTTCCGGTACATCATCGTTAACAGTACTTGGCACACTTGCAACAGCACCGGGTGCTACGCTTGTGATGACGTCAGGTGCATTGGCAGGCACAGGCAGCATTGCTGCTGACAGCATGGTATTAGGTCTTACATCCGGTTTCAGTTATACCGGGTCATTAACAACGCGCAAATTAACATCGCTGGGCGCTACGATAGCAACCGCGGCAAATGTTAAGGTTGCTAAATTGCTTACCCTGGCATCAGGAGCCCTTACAGTGGGTGCAGGTACACTCACAATGGGTAGTGCCTCTGTAATAGATGTTGCCGGTGGTACGATCACTACTGCAGGTGGCGGTTTGCTGGCACTTGACAGCCTTCACAATATCACGTACAGGCTTACATCAGCACTTGCTGGCATGGAACTGGGCGGATTGGGTGTTGATACCATCACGGTCAATACACCGGGCACTGTTACAATGGCTGCAAGCACAACAATTAACGGTACGCTTTCACTAGCATCGGGTAATCTCGCACTGGCAGGTAATACATTGACGTTCGGCCCTGCCGCCCGTCTGTTAGCTACAGGCACGGGTACAATTACAGGTAGCACTTTGTCAAATGTAGTGGTGAACACCACAGGCGGACTTGCGGGTGCACTTCGCTTCGCGACAGGACTCGGTGGTACGCTGAACAACCTGGTTGTTAATACCACTACAGGTGTTACAACGCTTGGTTCAGATGTTAGCATCAGCAACCTGCTTACAATGACCACAGGTGCTTTAGCGCTTAATGGCCATACTCTTACTTTAAATCCTACAGGTAATATAGCTGCAGGTGGTACAGGTACACTTACCGGCAGCACATTATCCAGCCTTGTAATTAATACTACAGGCGGCCTTACAGGCTCGTTGAATTTCACTACGGGTAGCAGCATGTTGAACAACCTGACGCTGAATACAGTAACAGGCGGTGCAACACTTGCATCAGACCTTGCTGTAAATGGTTTTATGACACTCACATCAGGTGCATTATCGCTCGCTGGTCATACACTTACTCTGAATCCTACAGCTGATATATCAGCACTGGGTACAGGTACTTTGACAGGCAGTGCAACATCTAACCTTGTAATTAATACTACAGGTGGCCTTACAGGTATGCTGAATTTCACTACGGGCGGCAATATGCTGAATAACCTGACGCTGAATACAGCAACAGGTGGTGCGGCACTTGCTTCTGACCTTGCTATCAGCGGCCTTATGACGCTGACTTCAGGTTCATTGTCGATAGTTGGCCGTACACTTACTTTGAACCCAACAGCTGATGTATCAGCATCAGGTACAGGTACTTTGACAGGCAGTGCAACATCTAACCTTGTTGTGAATACAACAGGCAGCCTTACAGGTGCGCTTCGTTTTGCAACAGGTACTAATACATTGAACAACTTTGTCGTAAACACAGGCGCAGGAACAGGTGTATCACTTGGTTCTGATCTTGGCGTTAATGGTTTGGTTACACTTACAGCAGGTACTTTGACGCTGGCTGGGCATACACTTACTTTGAACCCGACAAGCAATTTGTCCGGTACAGGCGTAGGTACTATCACAGGTAGTACATCATCTTCACTGGTTGTTAAAACAACAGGTGGCCTTACAGGTGCACTTCGTTTTGCAGCAGGTGCCGGTAGCACGCTTAAGAATCTTACTGTAAATACAGTGAGTGGTGCTACAACATTAGCTTCAGATCTGAAGATAGACAACCTGCTAACATTGACATCAGGTGCTATGGCGATCGCTAATAATACGCTGACATTCGCTACAACAGGTAACATAGCTGCAGGCGGAACTGGTACAATTACCGGCAGTGCTTTATCCAGCCTTGTTGTGAACACTACAGGCGGCCTTACAAGTGCGCTGAATTTCACTACGGGCAGCAATATGCTGAATAACCTGACACTGAATACAGTAACAGGTGGTTTGACACTGGCTTCTGACCTTGCTGTCAGCGGTCTTATGACACTGACTTCAGGTTCATTATCAATAGTTGGTCGTACACTTACTTTGAACCCTGCAGCTGATGTAGCAGCATCGGGTACAGGTACTTTGACAGGCAGTGCAACATCTAACCTTGTTGTTAATACAACAGGTAGCCTTACAGGTGCGCTTCGTTTTGCAACAGGTGCTAATACGCTGAACAACTTTGTAGTAAACACAGGCGCAGGTACAGGTGTATCACTTGGTTCTGACCTTGGCGTTAGCGGTTTAGTTACACTTACAGCAGGTACTTTAACACTGGCAGGTCATACGCTGACTTTGAACACAGCAGGCAATTTGTCTGGTACAGGTGCTGGTACTATCACAGGCAGCACATCGTCTTCACTTGTTGTTAATACTATAGGTGGACTTACCGGTGCACTTCGCTTTGCAGCAGGTGCCGGTAGCACGCTTAAGAATCTTACTGTAAATACAGCAAGTGGTGCAACAACACTGGCTTCAGACCTGAAGATAGACAACCTGCTTACTCTGACATCAGGTACACTGGCGATCAATGGCAATACACTGACATTGAATACAGGCGCTGATCTGTCATCTGGCACTGGTACATTGACCGGTAGTTCATTATCTAACCTGGTTGTGAATACAACATTCAGCCCGGTAAGTGCATTGAACTTTGCACCGGGTGGGAAATTGCTGAACAACCTTACTATCAATATGGGAAGCGGCAGTGATGTTATCACTCTTGCTTCAAATCTTGCGGTACAGGGTATGTTGACGCTGCAATCAGGTAAAATTAAACTGGGTGCCAATGACCTTGCTATAACAAGTGCAGGAACTGTAACCGGTGGATCTGCTAACAGTTATGTAATGACTGATGGTACAGGTAGTCTTATAATGAACCTGGCAACAAGTGCAAAAGATACCTTTAAAGTAGGTACTGTTAGTAACTTTGCGCCTATGGTTTTAGCTGCGAATACAGGTGCTGCTGCAGGTAGCGTAAGTGTGAATGTGGTAAACGGTGTCCTGTCAAATGGCACAACCGGTTCTTCACTTTCTGCAACTGATGCATTGGTTAATAGCACATGGTTTGTATCCAGCACTGCTGCTACAATAGATTATGACATGACCGCAATGTGGAACAGCAGTATGGAAGTTAACGGCTTTGACCGCAAAAATGCTTACATATCACACTACACAAGTGGTGCATGGGATGTTCAGGCGACATCAGCTGCAACAGCGGTTGGATCTATGTATGCAATGACAAGGAAAGGTATAACTTCACTTAGCCCCTTTATGGTTGCACAAGGAAAATCAACCCTTGCTGTTCCTGTTAATGTGGATGAGCAGAAAATATCGATATATCCTAACCCGGCAACAAATATGCTGAACTTTGCAACTACTGCAACTATCAGCAATATTGAAATTGTTAGTCTTACAGGACAGGTTGTGAAATCAGTTAATGGTTTGTCTCAGTCAGTTTCTGTGCAGGACTTGGCGGCTGGTACTTACTTCATCCATTTTTATGGTGCTGATGTAAATAAAGTACTGAAGTTCGTTAAACAATAGATCGGCAGTAATGATAAATAAAAGGGCTGGCCAAATGGCCGGCCCTTTTATTTTATATATTTAGTCCACAAGAGACAAACCTAATTCAGAATCCTTAAAACTGCAAAAGAAAGTAGTTCCCTTGCCCACCACCGACCTCACTTCTATGTTGCCTTTATGCAATGTCATTATTTGCTTGCACAGGCTCAGCCCAATGCCGCTGCCATGCTTTTTGGTACTGAAAAACGGGACAAATATCTTATCGAGCACTTCACTTTCCATTCCGGCACCGTTGTCGGCCACCTTCATCAATATATTGTCATCATGCATCCTTTCTGCATACAATACGATGGAAGCATTTTCTATGCCGGCCAGGGTATCCATAGCATTGAGCAGCAGGTTAATGAGCATTTGTTCCAACAGGTTGCGGTCTGCATGTAGTATAAGGCCAATGTCGGGCAGCACTATTTCCAGCTTAATGTTCTTCTGGACCAGTGTGGGTATAATAAGCTGGTGCAGGCTTTCAAACATGCCACGCACCAGGACGGGCTCTGTATTCAGGTGTTGTATTTTATTCAGGTTACGATAGTTTTCAGTAAACTTCAAAAGGCCGGCGCTGCGATTGCTGATAGCATTCATACCCGCAACAAGGTCCTCAATAGTATTGCTGTCTAAAGGACTGCCGGAACTGAGCTCACCGATCCTTGTTTTTAAAGTGTCAGATAATGATGCAATAGGCGCTACACTGTTCATGATCTCGTGGGTCATTACCCGCAGCAGCTTTTCCCATGCCTTCGACTCGGTTTCATTAAGCGCTTCATTCACTTTCTGAAATGCAATGAGCTTGTATGTTTGCCCGTTCACCTGGAACATGGTAGATGCGACCAGCAATTTCAGAATATTGCCCTCCACATAGGCGGTTACTATATCCTGCTTGCCGGGTTTTATCTGCTTTATAGCTGCTGCCAGTTCCGCATTCTTTTTTTCAAGGTTGCCTATTGCTTTCAGGTAGGGTATCTGTAAGAGCTTTTTGAGCGATTCATTCATCCACAACACTTCGCCGGTGTTTATCTCGTAAGACAGGATACCGGTATCTACCAGCTCCAGTATATTTTGGAGGTACTGGTAGTGCAGCTCTTTTTCTTTACTCAGTGCCTTGAATGTTTCATTCACCTCGTTGAAACCGCTGCGCAGAAAACGCAATTCATCCGAACTATTGTCCCGGCTGTAATAGCGGGTAAAGTCCTTGTATTTTACTGCACTGATAAACAGACCTATTTCATTCCGCATTTTTTTTCGGGCAAGGTGAAAGTCGAGTAAAAGAAATACAATTACGGAAGTGATAATGACCATTTGCAGGTACCTGTTAGGCGCCGGGTAAAAAACAGCAATGCCAACTACCAGTAGCAGTATGGCAATTTTCACCACGGCAATAATATATCGCTTCCTAAATACCATATTTATTCAGCCTGCGGTAAAGCGCGGTGCGTGTTAGCCCCAGCTCTTTTGCAGCATGGGTTATATTACCATTGTGTTTTTCTATTACTTTCAAAATGATGTTCTTTTCTACTACTTCAAGATTGTGTGCCTCTTCGGTAGGTCTGTCGCTGACTAGCTCCATCGGGGAAAAAACAAGGTCTTTTTCCTGCAGTGTATTATCGTCTGCCATTATAATGGCACGCTCTATTACATATTGAAGCTCCCGCACGTTACCGGGGAAAGGATGTTGCTGCAGTTTTGCGAGCGCCGTTTTACTTATGTTCATCCCGCTCTTAAAATACTTTGCCGCGTAGATGTCGATGAAGTGTGCTGCAAGCAGCGCTATATCATCACGCCGCTCCCGCAGCGGCGGAATGTTGATCTCCACCGTATTGATGCGGTAGATAAGATCTTTACGAAATCGGGCTTCATTGGCCAGTTCCTTCATAGCAACATTGGTAGCGCAAATAAGCCGTATGTCGATAGGTGCTGGGGTGTTGCTTCCCAGTTTAATAACTTGCCTGTTTTGCAATACGGTGAGCAGCTTTGCCTGTTGCTGTAAAGAGATATTACCGATCTCATCCAGGAACAACGTGCCCCCGTTAGCCGCTTCAAACCTTCCGGCCCGTTCTTCACGGGCATCAGTGAAGGCTCCTTTTTTATGCCCGAACAGCTCGCTTTCAAACAGCGATTCCGTAAGCGAGCCGAGATCTGTTTTTATATAAGGCTTTTGAGCTCTCAGCGATAGTTCGTGGATGGACCGGGCTACAAGGTCCTTACCTGTCCCGTTTTCACCCAGTATCAGAATGTTCGCATCGGTAGGTGCTATCTTCTCTATTTTCCTGAAAATATCCTGCATTACCTGTGATTCTCCGATGATCGCATTGGCGGGTTTTACATTATCGGCCGGCATCTTTTTGCCGGATTGTTTCAGCGCATTCCCTATTGTTTCCAGCAGCTTCTGGTTGTTCCATGGTTTTATTACGAAATCTGTAGCGCCTTCTTTCAGCGAGCGCACGGCAAGGTCTATATCAGCATACGCTGTTATCATGATCACTGCGCACGATGGACGTAAAGCCTGTATTTTTTTCAGGTAAAACAAGCCCTCGTTGCCGGTATTGACCGCACTGTTGAAATTCATATCCAGCAATACAAGATCCACATCATGCTCCGCCAGGAAAGATAGAGCCTGTTCCGGTCGTTTTTCGGGTATAACTTCCTTTACCTCCGTCTTTAACAGCAGGCGCACTGCGGTAAGCACGTCGGGGTCGTCATCAACAACAAGTATGGTGTGTTTTTTCAGGTTCATCATTGCAGCATACAGCGCTATAAGTGTACCAAAATACTAAATAAGTGAAAATGAACACGTTGGATTTATGCACACTTCCTGACTGTATCATTTTCGTACACCTGTTGTATCGCTTCCGTACACCAATTTGCTATCTGGTTTTATTAATCTGTTGATTTTCAACCCGTCGCATTTTCGGCACAGAAGTGTATATACACTTGGCAGAAAACAACCGGCATAACACCAGCATGGATAGTGTAATTCAGAAAAAGAAATGGTATAAACGGCCTTCGGTCATTGGTGGTATTGCCGCCGTGGTCGCAGCTGTCCTGTTATTCAGCCATTACTTCAGCTCCGGCAACACAAAATTCAATGTGAACGCAGGCCGCATTACCATAAGTGAAACTGTAAAGGGGCCATTCAAAGAACTGATACCTGTGAATGGCGTGGTACTGCCCGTTACAACTATATACCTGGATGCTGTGGAAGGTGGAAGGGTGGCAGAAAAATATGTAGAGGATGGCGCCACACTGAAAAAAGGTGATCCGATAGTAAAGTTGGCCAACACAGATCTCGAGCTCAGCCTTATAAACGAAGAAACATCTGTGTATAACCTGCTCACGCAAATGCGCATATCACACCACTCTGCCCAGCAGAACACGATAGCAAAGCTGAACCAGATGGCTGAAGTAGATAATGCCTACACAGAGGCGGAAAGGGTTTACCGTGCCAATAAGCAATTATATAGCCAGAAGGTGATAAGTACCCAGGAGTTCAAACAAAGTGAACAGGCATATGATTACCAGGTGAAGCGCAAACAGCTTACGGCACAGATAATGAAACAGGATTCTTTATCGCTGCAGGAAGACGAGGACCAAACCCGCCAATCTTACGAACGGACATCGAAAGCACTGAAGCTGATGCGCAAAAAGGTGGAAGACCTTATTGTGTGTGCTCCAATAGATGGGCGCATCACATCAATGGATGCAGAGGTAGGGCAGAGCAGGAATAAAGGTGAAAGGCTTGGCCAGATTGACGCGCTCAATGGGTTTAAGATAAAGGCCGAAGTTGATGAACATTATATTTCCCGGGTATTTGCCGGACAGGTAGCCACCTGCATGGTTGGTGATAAGGAATATAAAATGGAGGTAAAGAAAATATACACTAAAGTAACCAGCGGTCGCTTTTCAATAGACCTTGACTTTACAGGCGAAACGCCCAAAGATATACATAGGGGGCAATCGCTGCAGGTGAAACTGGAACTCAGCAGCGAAGTGATGGCGGTACTGATACCTAAAGGAAGTTTTTACCAGCAAACCGGCGGGCTATGGATATTTAAAGTAACGCCTGATGGCCGCCGGGCATATAAGGCCGATATAAAACTCGGACGTCAAAACCCTGATTATTATGAAGTGATGGAAGGATTGAAGCCGGGCGAACGGGTAGTAACATCAAGCTACGAAACTTATGAAAAGGTGCAGGAGCTGGTTGTTGAAAAATAGAGGATATTTAGAACACGAAAACAAAACTTGTAGCAGCAATAAAATTTAACCCATGATACGTATAGAGAACTTGCAGAAAATATATCGCACCGATGAGGTGGAGACCATCGCGCTCAACAACCTGAATATGGTAGTGGAGAAGGGTGATTTTGTGGCGGTAATGGGGCCGTCAGGCTGTGGCAAATCATCACTGCTGAATATTATAGGCCTGCTGGATGTGCCCGCCAGTGGCAGCTTCTTTTTTGACAATGTAGATGTCACCAAACTCAATGAGCGGAAACGGTCGGCATTGCGCAAGAGCAACCTTGGGTTTGTTTTCCAGAGCTTTAACCTGATCGATGAGCTTACGGTTTATGAAAATGTGGAATTGCCGCTTATTTATACCGATGTGCGACCTGCAGACCGTAAACAAAAGGTGGAAGAGTTGCTAGATAAAATGAAGGTCATGCACCGCAGGAATCACTTTCCGCAGCAGTTATCAGGCGGGCAGCAGCAGCGCGTGGCAGTGGCCCGGGCAGTGGTGAACGATCCCAAGCTTATACTGGCTGATGAGCCCACCGGCAACCTGGACTCATCGAACGGCAATGATGTAATGGCATTGCTCAGCGATTTGAATGATGCAGGAACGACCATAATAATGGTTACACACAGTGAGCACGATGCACGGTACAGCAACCGAATTATGCGCATGCTGGACGGACAAACGGTAGCCGAAAACATACTCGTTTAAACACACCTCAATTACGGTCACCACAACTGAAAGAAAAATGTTTAAGAATTATATAATCATAGCCTGGCGCAACCTGCTGCGTAATAAAGTGATCTCGGCCATCAATATTCTTGGGCTGAGCCTTGGCCTCGTTAGCGTCATACTCATCATGCTCTCTATAGAAAATGAGCTGAGCTACGACCAGTTTCACGCAAAAAAGGACGTCTTGTACCAGGTATGGAACCGCAATACTTCTGTCGACAGGCTTAACTACTGGGAGACTACTTCTTCCCCGGCTGCACCAACACTGAAGCAGGAAATACCGGAGATAAAGGAAGCGGTGAGGATGACCTATACATCTACAATGCTGCTGTCGTACAAGGACAAGAAACTGATGCTGAGAGGTAATTTTACCGACCCTCCCTTCCTCTCCATGTTCTCATTTCCCCTTGTTAAAGGCGATTACCGCAACGCGCTCAATAATGTATCGAACATTGTTATCACAGAATCATGCGCCAGGAAATTGTTCGGCGATGAAGAGCCAATGAACAAAGTGGTGCGATTTGACGACAAGGAAAATCTTGTAGTTACAGGCGTACTTAAAGACCTGCCCAACAATAC
>JAOQAP010000006.1 GCA_025963465.1 Flavipsychrobacter sp. | reverse complement strand
TTCGCTGTCAGACGGCCTCTGTCCACACCATTCTTTTCAAGATAGTCAAGTACAGATTGTGCACGACGCTGAGACAGCGCCAGGTTGTACTCATCCCTGCCTTTTGAGTCAGTATAAGAATATATCTCTACAGTAATAGACGGGTTATCACTCAGGAAGTGAACTACAGAATCAAGAGATGCTACAGATTCAACACGCAGTGTTGCTTTATCATAGTCATAATAGATATTGCTTACGCTGAAGCTGTTCCTGATACTATCCAGGTAGATGGTTACATATACTGTATCATCCGGATCAGAACGCTTGATATCCATAGTGCTTACAGAAGCACGTGTAGATGTATAACCTTGTTTGTCGCCTGTGATCACATAAGAGTGGCCACGAGACATATTGAACATGAAGTTACCATCTTCTGAGTTGTAAGTATTCATTTCACCTCTCTGGTCAGCCATTTTCACTACTGTCTGCGGCATCAGTTCCTGTGTCCTTTTGCTAACTACTTTACCTATTACTACCAGCTTAGGTTCGCCCTGTATACGCCAGATATCATTACAGCAAGTAGGATTTTTCAATGCAAAAGAACCGATACGGTTAGATACTACATAAGCATCAGGTTTACCATAAGGATCTTTGATGTAATAAAGCTCATCTGCAGATGTATTAATAGGATAACCTAAGTTACGCAGGTTTGTGTAACGTGAAGGACCGCCATCAGCTGAATAAATATCAAATCCACCCATAGACTGCAAACCGTTTGTAGCAAAATACAATTTATTCACACGTGAATCGTAGTATGGAGTGATCTCATCTGAAGTAGTGTTGATCTGCTTACCTGCGTTCTGAGGACGACGGTAAGAACCATTACGTGGGTCAACAACTGAATACCAGATATCATAACCACCACGGCTTTGCAGTGTCCTGTTCGAAGAGAAGAACAATACTTCTTTCTTACCTACCTTAGCTATGTAAGGCATTGTATTAGATGAACCCGGCTCGTTTACGTTACCCGGAACTAATTCAGAAGCTGTCCAGCGTTGTTCGGCAAACCTTGATACATAAATGCTGCAGGTAATGATCATAGAATCGCCATCCTGGCACTTTGTATAGTAGAAACGATCTCCACCCGGGCTGAAACAACCATTGCCTGTATGAGCAGAGGCATCATTGAAACCACCATCATTGAACGCTAAAGGCCATTGGAAAGAATCTACAACCGGACCAGGCTGTTTGTGAGAAGTAAGGAAATGTTCCTTGTACTTCAGCTTATCATATCCGTTCGCTTCTATCACCGCATTACGTCCCATAGTAGAGAACAGAAGCAAGCTATCACCTATTGGATATGGAGAAAGCTCCGTGTACGATGTATTCACGTTAGGGCCTGCGTTAATTACAGTAAATGGCTCGGGGTTCTTAACAGACTTGATGGCCATTTCGCAACCTAGTATTTCTATCTGTGCTTTTTTCTTAAATTTCTTCATTTCCTTCGGAGAAGGATTTCTGTCAGGATCATTAGCTATTGTCTGGCTAACAACGTTCTGGTTACCACCTGATGCAGATTTCTTATTATCAGCAAGGAACTGGTTGAAGGAAAGTGTCGCAGCCTGGTATTCGCCCTGCTGTTTCAGCATTAAGCCTGCATAGTAACTAGCCAGGGGATAATCCTTTCTGTCAAGACCAAAAGCTTCAGCATAATAATGCGCAGCCGGTACATAGTCCCTTACGAACCTGTAACATTCTGCCAAACGATAAGTAAGGAATGGATTACGCTCATCAACCGCTTTTAACTGCTGGTAATAATCAACAGCATTAAAGTAACTCCCCTGTCTGTACAGATCATCAGCCCAACGCAGTTTTCTTGAATTATCGAGTTGACCTACTGGATCATTTGCCTTGTTTCTATACTTCTGTTTATTCTTTGCTTGGGCATTTGCATCATATTGAGTAGTAACGAGAGTCGTCGCTAAAATAAGGAACAGCCAATTTTTTCTCATGTGCGTGAGCGTTGTTAATGGATATAAAAGTATAAATTGGTTTTAAAAAAAAGAAGGGCTTTTAAAAAAACTTTAGCCCTTCACCTATATATTATTTATTATCTTAGAATCTTGAGCAAGGAATTGTCCTCTTATTTGCGAACTTGATCGGGTTTGGAGCGATGTACCTGATAGCTATTTCAAAACCACCGTTACCATTGCTTGAAGTATTAAGATCAGAGATGTTGTAATCATAACCTACACCTATACGGAAGCCTTTGAAGTCTACACCTGCAGTGATCATAGTAGCATCACCTGTACGGTACCATGCACCAACAAATAAAGCCGTAGAGAAGTCCTGGAAGCCTGGCTCATGACCGATGTCAAAACGGAATTCGTTACCTGCAATGATCTCAGTAGCAGATGACTGGCTTTGATACAGTATAGCAGGGCGAAGGCTCAACCTCTGGCCAACCAGCCAGTTAGCACCTATCTCAGCAGTGTAGCGCATATCAAGGCCGGTTTCGCTGTTTCTTTTCTTTTCAATAGCATCGTTAGGCTGGTTCAGGTTGTTACCACCAAGGCCTATTGTATAGCCAAATTTTTCGCTTGTAGACTGGGAGAAAGAAATACCTGCATTAACAAGGTAATAATTTACCGAGTTGCCGATGCCATTCTTATATTGATTAGATGTGCCGGGAACGAAAGTACCGTTTACATATTCATCACCGAAATACAGTTTAGAAAGGTCTATGCTCTTATTGGCATAACCACCCTGTAAGCCTACAGCGAGGTCAGAACCACCACGGTCAGACTGTCCGAAGAATTTATGATATGCCACAGAAGCAAGGCCTGTAAAGTTTTGCAGGTTGCCGTCTCCGGCTTTGTCATTATATAATTGTAAACCACCGGCAAGGTAATCACCGTTGCGCTCTATCACTATAGGCAGGTCTACTGATGCACCGTAAGTTACATACGGTACAGTAACGCTTGCCCACTGGCTTCTGTAGATCGCAGCAGCACGAACCTGTCCGTCAAACATACCCGTAAATGCCGGGTTGATAACGAGCGGGGCCATGTCAAATTGAGTAAAGTGAATGTCCTGGGCATAGGATAGAGGAGCAGCAATTGTGAGTGCTACTGCCAGGCTTAAACGACTAATAATATTTCTCCTGATCATTGCTATAATAATTATCGTTGTAAATTATCGTTGTAAAAATACTTTTTTAATGTTGTGTTTCTAATGTTTTGCAAATATTTTTCCCACATTATTATCACATCTGCATATAAATAATAGACACTGCAACGTTGCAGCGCTACTTTATAACCACTTTTCCATGCATTTTTAACGCCTCCGGCGCACCGTTTACCTGCTCCTCAATGGTTGAAAATACGTAAATATTTCAAACTAGCAACGCATTTCTTAATAATTTTAAAATTTAAGGCCCTTTCCAATAGCCTTCAAAGTAGCATTTTGTCCTTTGCAAATACTGTTTTCGATGCATTATTACGGGTGGCATCCGCACAATTGCCACCCATAATTTTGCACCGAGTTGACTATTCCTTATTACCATAGACGAGGTAAATACACGAAACGTTTGTTTTTCTGTTAAAAAACAGTTTCAGGGAAATAATTATAAATAAATATTTATTTATCGCATGTTTTATAATGACGTAAAAAATATATTCCGGCAGATGACAGAATAAGTTTTTTTGCTTTTATAAAATTGTATTTTTACACTTTACCCCCATAAATGGCTAATACGCTCAAAAATAAAAAGGCTGCTCCTCCCCCACCGGAAATAATACCATCCCAGGCAAGCGACCTGGTACCTATAGTAATAGATAAGAAACGCCAGGTAAGATTAGGCTTTGGCATTTTCTTTCTGCTCACCGGCATTTTCACCTGCCTGGCCATCGTCAGCTATTGTTTTACATGGTCTATAGACCAGGATAAACTGATGAATGAAAAGGGATTATCTTATTTCCTGTTCCATGACCATTCTCCTGTAGTGAACATGTGCGGCAGACTGGGCGCCACAATAGCTCATTTATTAGTATACAGGGGTGCTGGTATAGCCTCGCTGGCTATAGGAATAGCCGTGGCAGGACTGGGTATAAATCTTATTTATGGCAAACGCGCCCTGCCAATACTTCGCTACCTCAGGTGGGTATCTACTACACTATTATTACTGGCGCCGGTACTTACTTTCTGTTTCGAACACAGCGCATTCCCGCTGGGTGGTGCACTGGGCAAGAACGCAATAGAATATTTTAATGGCCTGCTGGGCAAACTGGGTACCGGGATGGCGCTGCTATCTACAGTATTATTTTTCATTTTCGTAATATTTGCTCTCGATCTGCGTCCTTTCCTGAACAGGATGAAAAAACATGCTGAAAAGGTGGCCGCGAACTTAACGCCCGAACCAGTGTTTAATGCACCGGAATCGACTGAACATACCGATCATATTGACGCTAATACACCACCATTCCCTATGGACAATGGTGCTAACCAGTTGAAAAACGACAACGGGAATACTACACTTGTAATAGACGATAGCCGGAATGATAAAAAGTGGAACATGCCGCTGGAAGAAAGAGCGGCTCCCGAACCAGAATTGACTGAAGAACTGGAGGAGGAAGAATATGTAGACGAGCCGGAAACTGAAGAAGAAGAAGAATACAGTAAGTTCCTCGAGGAAAAAAATGCTGCACTGAATGAAGAGAAAGCCCCGGAAGACCTGGAACTTTCCTATGTGGTAAAACAGGTGAATGAGCCGCAGATAAAACATGGCGACCATATCTCTATAGCAGACAATGAGCCTTTTGCCCCTGAAGAAAGCTTGCGTGATTATAAATTCCCTACGCTGGACCTACTCGAAGATCGTGTACAGGAAGCTATATCACTCAATAAAGAAGAACTGGAAACCAACAAGAACCAGATATTAAATACACTACGCAGTTTCGGTATAGAAATAAAGACCATCACGGCTACTGTAGGGCCTACTGTAACATTATACGAGGTAGTGCCTGCAGAGGGCGTGCGCATATCCAAGATCAGGAACCTGGAAGATGATATAGCCCTGAACCTTGCAGCTCTTGGTATACGTATCATAGCACCTATACCGGGTAAGGGTACTATAGGTATAGAGGTACCTAATGCCAACAAACAGATAGTATCCATGCGCGCATTGTTGTCCAGCGAAAAGTTTGTAAACAACAAAATGAGCCTGCCGATAGCACTGGGTAAAAAAATAGATAATGAGAACTATATAGTAGACCTTGCCACAATGCCCCACCTGCTGATGGCCGGTGCTACAGGACAGGGAAAGTCGGTAGGTATCAATGCTATATTAGTGTCCCTGTTGTATAAAAAACATCCGTCACAATTGAAGTTCGTGATGGTAGACCCTAAGAAGGTGGAACTGTCTATTTACCGCAAAATAGAAAAACATTTCCTTGCCAAGCTACCTAACGAGACCGAGCCGATCATCACCGATACCAAGAAAGCTATATACACGCTGAAGGCACTGTGCGATGAGATGGACAATCGCTATGAGCTGCTGAAAGAAGCAGGTGCAAGGAATATAAAAGAGTACAACGAAAAGATAGTGAACAGGCGCATTAAAAATCCTGCAGAGCATAAATACCTGCCTTTCATAGTGCTGGTAATAGATGAATTTGCAGACCTGATAATGACCGCCGGCAAGGAAGTGGAAATGCCTATAGCACGACTCGCACAGCTGGCACGTGCGGTAGGTATCCACCTCATCATAGCCACACAAAGACCATCTGTAAATGTGATCACCGGTACCATCAAAGCCAACTTCCCTGCACGTATCGCGTTCAAGGTTTCGGCTAAGGTGGATTCACGTACCATTCTTGATGCCGGGGGTGCCGAGCAGCTGATAGGCCGTGGCGACATGCTCGTATCGCATGGTAGCGAACTGTTGCGTTTGCAATGCGCATTTGTAGACACACCGGAAGTAGAAGAGATCGTAAACTTTATAGGCGACCAGCGTGGCTATCCAAGCGCACATCACCTGCCTGAACCTGAAATGGATGATGAAGAAGGCGGAGCAAAAGTGGATCTAAAGAACCGAGATAAATTATTTGAAGACTGCTCACGACTAGTAGTACAAATGCAGTCGGGCTCTACATCTAATTTGCAGCGTCGCCTGAACCTGGGCTATAATCGCGCAGGCCGTATCATGGACCAGTTGGAAGCCGCAGGCATAGTGGGCGCAGCAAATGGCAGTAAGGCCCGGGAAGTGTATTTCAGAACTGAATCTGAACTGGAGGAACATTTAAGCACAATGGGATAAGGAAAACGTTTTAACAACATTTTCTACTTCTTTAAACTAACTTTGCGCCACAAAAATTAAAAAATTTAATAATCAGTTTATGTTGAACAAGATGAGAAAAGCTTTATTGATAGGCGCATTGGTTATAGGAGTTGCAGCTACACCTGCATCGGCCCAGAACGACCCTAAAGCAAAAGCAATACTGGAATCGGTAACAAAGAAAGTGAACGGTCTTAAATCATTAAAGGCTAATTTCTCTATAAGCCTTACCGGCAAGGGTGGCAAAGTAAACGAAACAAAAAAAGGCAGCATAACCCTGAAAGGACAGAAATATCATGTGCTCATCAGCGGCCAGGAAATAATCAGCGACAACAAAACTGTGTGGACCTACAACAAAGAAGCAAAAGAAGTGCAGATCAGCAATTTCAATGCATCTGAGCAAACGATGTCCCCCGCCAAACTACTGACCAACTTCTACGATAAGGAATATAAATACAGCTACAAAGGCGAGAAAAAAACAGGCGCGAAAACCTACGACCTTATAGATCTGCAGCCTTTAGACAAGAGCAAGAAATACACTAGCATAGAGTTGATGATAGACAAGGCAACATCTATGATAGCAGGCGGCAACATTACTGAAAAGAACGGAAACAAAGTACAGTACACCGTAAGCAACGTAGTGACCAATAGCAATGTACCTGATACAGAATTCACCTGGAATGCTAAATCGCATGCAGGTGTTGAAGCAGTTGACCTGCGATAATTCAAAACTTTAGAAGTACATTAAATAAAACAGGCTATCCTTTCCGGATAGCCTGTTTTATTTAATTCATATACTATAGTTTGACCTATCTTAAATAATGAGCACTTTCAGGTTTTAAGTTTTCACTTTTAACTTAAAACTAGCTGATCCCATCAATCGTTACTTCTTTTGCTATTTTCTTTATCAATCCCTGTAGCACGCTGCCCGGGCCCACTTCAGTAAAATGAGTAGCACCATTTTCAGCCATTTTCTGCACGGTCTGTGTCCACCTTACAGGTGCAGTAAGCTGGTTGATCAGATTTTGTTTGATCATACCCGGATCAATGTATGGATGTGCATCCACATTCTGGTAAACAGGACATGTAGGATTGCTGAATTGAGTATGTGCTATTGCTTCTTCCAGTTCCTCACGTGCAGGCTGCATGAGCGGAGAGTGGAACGCACCGCCCACAGGCAGTACCAGCGCACGTTTTGCACCTGCTGCTTTCAGTCGCTCACAAGCCAGGCGTATACCTTCGTTGCTGCCGCTGATCACTAACTGGCCGGGACAATTATAATTAGCCGCTACTACTACCTCATCGGTAAATTCAGCGCATATCTCTTCCACCTTAGCGTCTTCAAGGCCCAGCACCGCCGCCATTGTCGATGGGTTGATCTCGCAGGCACGTTGCATGGCTGCAGCACGCTTTGCTACCAGGCGAAGGCCGTCTTCAAATGTGAGCACCTTATTGGCTACAAGCGCGGAGAACTCGCCCAGCGAATGGCCGGCAACCATATTTGGCATCAGGTCAGGTGTAGTTTCATAAAGTATTACAGAGTGCAGAAATATTGCAGGCTGTGTTACATTGGTCTGTTTCAGCTCAGCATCTGTGCCGCCAAACATAATATCAGTGATACGAAAGCCAAGTATCTCGTTGGCCTGTTCAAAATATTCTTTGGCAAGGGCGCTCTGTTCATAAAGGCTTTTACCCATTCCCGGGAACTGTGCCCCTTGTCCGGGGAATACAAATGCGTGCTTCATTTAGGTGATTTATGCCGCGAAATTAAGAGATAAGTTGATAAGTTGGCTGTTTCCGTGTGCTAACTTATTCATAAACAATGCAGAACTATACCAGGTGTTCCCACGGGCCGGCGCCTTCCCTTACCAGCACAGGTGCCCCGCTGGTACAGTCTATTACTGTAGAGGACAGCATATGGCCTATGCCACCATCAATAACGATATCTACCAGGTGGCCAAACTGCTCGTGCATTACTTCCGGATCTGTAAAGTATTCTACATCCCCATCCATAGGTAGCGAAGCGCTCATTATGGGGTGGCCCAAGTCTGTTACTATCTGGTGGCATATTTTATTGTCCGGCACACGGATACCTACTGTATCTTTTTTTGTTTTCAGCTGTTTAGGCACCTGCTTACTGGCTTCCAGTATAAAAGTATACGGGCCGGGCAACGCTGTCTTTAGCAACCTGAATATGGGTGTGTCTACACTCTTCGCAAAATCACTAAGGTGGCTCAGGTCGCAGCAGATAAAAGAAAACTGCGCTTTTTTAGCGTCTATATTTTTAATACGTGCTATACGGGCAATAGCATCGGCATTAAATATATTGCACCCAATACCATAAATAGTATCTGTAGGATATATGATAACACCACCATCACGCAGGCATTCCACTACGGTATTAATATTTCTTTGTTGTGGATTATCTGGATGAATGTGCAATAACATAGGCGGCTATTATATTACAAAGTTAGGTACTAATGCCTTGATGACGACAAATAATTATTAAACACAATACTGGCTCCCCTTTAGGGGTTGGGGGTTTTTACTACCTTTGCCCCAATGTTATCGATCATTATACCTACATGGAATAATCTTGCTTTTGTAAAGCTCTGTGTGGAAAGTATCCGCAAAAATTCTGCATACAAGCACCAGGTGATATTGCATGTAAATGATGGCAGCGACGGCACCCTGCAATGGGCGAAAGACGAGGGTATAGATTACACCTGGACACCCGGCAACGCAGGAATATGCATAGCAGTAAACGAAGCAGGCGGACTGGCAAAGCATGACTATATAGTATACATGAACGATGATATGTACGTTTGCCCGGAATGGGATACCAACATAGCAGCGGAAATCAAAAAACTGGACACCGATTGTTTTATGTTCTCCAGTACTATGATAGAGCCTATCAGCCATAACAATCCCTGTGTGCTTAACAAAGATTACGGGCAAACAATAGAAACATTTAATGAAGCATTGTTACTGAAAGAGTGTAACACATTTCCTAAAGCAGACTGGACAGGCAGCACATGGCCACCTACCATAGTACACCGCAAATACTGGTTGATAACAGGCGGCTACAGCATAGAGCTTAGTCCCGGCGTGAGCAGCGACGATGACTTTGCCATGAAGATGTGGTATGCAGGTTGCCGCATATTCAAAGGCCTTGGCAAAAGCCGCGTTTATCACTTCCAGTCTAAGTCTACACTACGGGTAAAGAAGAACAATGGCCGCAAACAATTTCTCATGAAGTGGGGCATCAACCAATCTACCTTCAACAAATACTATATACAGCGCGGCACACCTTATAATGGCCCGCTCACAGAGCCCTCCGGCAGTACCATGCAATGGGAATCTTTTCGTGCGTGGGCAAAGAGAAAGATCATGTAACGTTATACTTTTCAAAGCATTCTCAACATCAGGCGGATCCTTTAATCATGTGAATCATGGTTCTCTCTTTTCTTTTTCTGCAACCACTGGTTACCCTTATAAGCCAGCCATGCCGATCCCGCGCCTATCGCAGCGCCAACCAGTACATCTGTAGGATAATGCTCACCCAGGTGCATTCGCGAATAACCCGTAGCCAATGCCCATGCATAACCAGGCGCTATCACATACCATTTAGGAAAACAAATGCTAAGTGAAGTAGCTGTGCAGAATGCAGAAGAAGTATGTCCTGACGGAAATGACGGATCATTCTCCCGCTTATAAGGATCTAAATCAGGATAAGTGTTGTACGGGCATTTCCTGTTCACTGTATATTTCAACCCTACTACGATGATCGTATTTGCGCCCAACCCTGCAATTGTCTGCCAGCCATTGATCTTCATTTGCTTGTTATCTCCTGCATAACCTGCTATCAATTCAGCAACAGGCACAGCAACAGTTATCGGGTATACCGATCCGCTAATATCATTCATTGCCCCATCCAGTGATTTATTCCGGTGCAGGTTGATACTGCGCAACATATTTATATCAGCGTTCTGCGCACGGGCACTGCTGAGCATTGATAACAATACAACTAAATATAGGCTGGTCAACCCGGAGACTGCAGGCTTCATTAGCGTAAAAGTAAATCATATGTTCCTTGCTACCGGTATTATTTTATTGCTGGCAAGAATATATACTACAAGATGATATAATGCGTTATCAATCTGGCAAAAAACTTGTTCATGAGAATAGTTGCACTACTTTATATCATCGGAACATTGCTGACCAATGTGGCAAAAGCACAGGTATTAAAGCTACCGGTAAGTACCCGTGTGCTGAAAGACTCGCTGTTCATACCCTGGGAAATTCTTTATGGCCCGGACAACCATATATGGCTCACACAAAAGAATGGCTATATATGTCGTATGGACACTGCAGGAAAGCATGTTGATACGCTATATCATGAACCAAAGACTGTGACCATAAAAGAAAGTGGCATGCTGGGCATGGTATTACATCCAGACTTTGCTGCAACCCCTTATGTATATGTAGCATGGGAATACCTGGATTCTCCCCTCTTTATACACGAGCGCATTTGGCGCTATACTTATTCAGCCGCCGCAAATAGTTTGTCCGATCCGGTCATTATTCTCGATAGTATCCATGGTTATATATTTCACAATGGCTGCAGGCTGGCAATTGTGGAGGGTAAGCTGTTCATAAGCGCAGGTGATGCAGAAGACTTTGTAAGCCCGCAATGCACAGATAGTATCAATGGTAAGATACTGCGTATAAACCTGGACGGAAGCATACCCGCAGACAATCCTATTCCGGGTAACCCTGCATGGACATGGGGGCACCGGAATCCGCAGGGGCTTGTATATGCAAATGGAATGCTCTACAGTTCAGAGCACGGCCCTACGTCTGATGATGAACTGAACCTTATTATGAAAGGCCGCAACTATGGCTGGCCAAATGTTATTGGCTACTGCGACAACCCATCAGAGGATAGTTTCTGCCGCGACTCAAACGTTGTAGAGCCATTACGTGCCTTTACACCCAGCATAGCGCCCAGTGGCATAGACTACTATCACCATCCTATGTTCCCATGGCTGCAGAATTCCATCATAATGGCTACGCTAAAAGACAAACACCTGTACCAACTGGAGCTGAATGACACGCATGATGCGATAATCAATGTTTCGGTAATTGAAGGCGTAGATTATGGGCGGCTGCGGGATGTATGTATATCGCCTGATGGAAAAATATTCGTGTCTACCAGCAATTCTAACCCTGCTGATACCGGTGGCAGGATAGATAAGATAATAGAGGTCTATAACCCTGGTTACGACGTGTCCCGCAGTAATGATATATTGCTTTATCCTAATCCTGCAGAACGATACTTATATATATCATTACCTCGACCCTATTCACAACTGCATTTTTCGCTCGGCACCACAGATGGTAAAAAAATATCTGAAGGAATCATATACACA
>JAOQAP010000072.1 GCA_025963465.1 Flavipsychrobacter sp. | reverse complement strand
GCAAAACAATTGATAGAATAAGGTATATTTTTTTCATTTTACACTTTTTAATCAGGCAATAAATATTGTTATAACTGTTCCCATCTTCTTAATTCAGACACCCGAATCTGTTATATGAGTTGGGTATCGTTACTTTTTATTGACATTGCGGCAATAATTATGCCGTTTTTATTAAACCAGTAAGAAACAAACTATGACCCTAACGATCATACTTTGTTTCTTACATTATATTGCATTAAGTGCCTTTTTTGTCGGCAATGCAAGTATTTATTCTTTTATCAACTTCTGCACGGTTATTCTTTCGCCACGCTCATCAAACAACATAATAATATACATACCATTCGCAAGGTTGCTTATGTTGATTTCAGTAGCCTCTTTTTGTGATAATACAGTCTTTCCTTCAATGCTGGTAATCACCGCATTTACAGCAACCGGAGATTCGATGTGCAATAATGAAGTTGACGGATTAGGATATATTTTCACATCTGCAGCGGTAAATTGCTTTACCTCAGTTGTAGTTATAATTATCTCTGTAGAGTACCCGCTGCAACCATTTGAATCGGTAACCGATACCCTATAGCTTCCGTTCTTAGTTGGTGTATAAGTGCTTTTTGTTGCACCTGCTACTGCCACAGTATTCAAATACCACTGGTAGGTATTGTAACCTGCATCAGAACGAAGCTTCTTAGACGCATAACCAATAGATGGTGTTGGTGCAGGGTGTACCAGCAGACTCTCATCATTTGTAGTTACAGTGCAAGTGCCCGAGAAACCGGAAACACCAACTATGCAATCATACACACCCGTAGTAGTGGCATAATAAGTAGGTGAGTTAGCTCCAGCAATATTAGCCCCGTTCTTTGTCCACTGGTAAGTAATGATACCAACAGTACCATGCGCATCGGCTGTAAGTGTTGCACCATTCCCCATGCAGAAAGTATCTGTACCTTTTATAGCCAGGGTAGGCGATATGCCCGAGATGACGAGCACTGGAACACTATTAGTTACACACCCGTAAGAGTTTGTGATCTTCACCTGTAATGTCTGGGTTGCTGTTGTGCTGTAAGAACTTGCTACTCCAAGAGGTGCCGGAATCGGCAAACTATTGGAATACCACTGGTAAGTTTCGCTTAGCGTACCTAAAGGCACTGAAACAGTAACGTCACCACCTGTACAGAAGGTCGTAGGCTTATCTGTTGATATAGTACCATCTGGAGAAGGATTTATAATAACGGTAAATTTGGCAGCGCAGGTAGATACCCTGTCTGTATATATGAAATCCATACCTAACGTCTTCGGTAACAACGTTCTGACAAACCCTGTATTAGAATCTATAGTAGCCGCAGACACGTCTGTACTTGTCCATTTATCTCCCAGCGTAAGATCGGTAAGGAAGAAAGAGTCGTTCTGACAAACAGGACTAGGTCCTGAGATAGGCATTGGCGCAGGATTAACGGTAACGGTGTAAAATACTTTACATGACCCCTGGTTATACGTAATAGACGCAGTACCTCCATCCAACCCATAGACCTCCCCTGCTGTATTGACAGCGGCATTAGTGTTCGCAGTGGTCCAGAAACCTCCTGGTGTGGCGTCACTTAGAAGCGTGAATGGTCCGTTTGCGCATATTACATTAGAATATGGAGGTGTACCACCTCCATCGAGCGTAATAGGGCTGACAGTTGGATCAACTGTTAATGTCAATGTAGTCTTGCACCCTTTGGAGCTGGTATATGTTATTGTAGCTGTACCTGCTGTTACACCGACCAGCTCATCAGGTCCTGTTGCCGGCGGTATACCAAAAGCAGCTTCTGCTGAGGAGGACCATGTCCCACCCCCAAGTGCATCGCTGAACTTTGATGCCATACCCAGGCAAACGTTGGTTCCGCCCGCAATAGGAGCGGGTTTAGGATTAACAGTAACTGCGTAAGTTGCAGCTGCACATCCCGGTATCGTATACGAAATAGTTGCTGAGCCCGGGTTGTTCCCGGTAACTGTTCCGGGTGTCACTACGCTTGCTATAGTACTGGAACTGGAAGACCATGCTCCGCCACCAACGGTTTCTGTAAGTGAGGTAGTTAATGTCTGGCAAACCTGGTCAATACCTGTGATGGCAGCCGGAGGATTATTTACTCTGAACGGCAAAACAGCAAAACAGCCGGTTGAGGTAAGCGTATATGAGATATTTACTGCACCCGCAGTTATTGCTGTAACAGTTCCTGAAGTTACGGTACCAACGGGTACCGAAACAATGCCCGCCGGGCTCGAACTCCAGGTACCTCCAGGTGTCACGTCTGTTAACACTGTAGAGCCCGGACGGCAGATCACTGTAGCACCTGTAATAGCTGACGGTACCGGGTTAACTACAACACTTGCAGTAGTGGCACTTGCAGTAAGTGTAACTGCAGGCAGAGGCAATGCACACCTGTTTGTAACTGTTACTGAATAAATACCTGAAGAATTAGGATATACTGCAGGAAAAGTAGGATTAGGCGCAGCTGATGTATAACCACTCGGGCCGGTCCAACTATAAGAAACTGTAGAGCCGTCTGTTCCTGTTGAGACCTGAGTTAAAGAAAGCGTGGCATTTTCACATACCGGGTTCGGACTGGCAGTTGCTGTTATAGAAGGCTGTGAACAGTAAATGATCTCCAGGAAAGGTTTGTGATTAGCAGGTGGAGCTATGATAGGTAATGGCGAAACACCCGTTTCTCCCGTTATGGTATATGCAAGCAAACCACCTCCGGTCCAGGTGATAGCAACTTTGGTTCCAATATTTGCCTGGATAAATCCTATCGCGGTAGCATTAGTTGAAATAGTGTTTGAACCAACACTGCCATAATCCGGTGGTGTTGGTAATGCTGTGCCTGCGGGAAAACCAAAAAGGTGTCCATATAATATCGCAGGAGGTATTGCACCTGAAAGGTCTAATGGGTAACCAAACATCTGGCAACTGGATGCGGATGACGGCAAACCTGTAATACCATTTACATAATACCCGATCCTGCACGACATGATAGTAGCACCGGCAGGTATCGTTGACAGGTCGAATACAGAATATCCTGCAATAGACGTATTTGGCGCCGATTGTGAAATTATGCCGTCATCTGTACGGGTTACTCCGTCTGATGAACCGGTACTATTCGTCCCTGCCCCTCCGGGAGGAGTAAGAACAACAGTAGTCTGGGACATTGCCACAAAACTGAGGCAACAGAGTAGGGATAAAAGATAGATTTTCCTCATAAAATCAATTTATTAAAAAACAAAATAATAAGTTTTGAATAAAATGAAGCAACAGCACTCTGTTTTATTAATAGTTAATTAATAAAATGGGAATGTTGCATCGAAACCGAAAGTTATGGCTTATTTATAAAATAAACAAATGAAAAGAACATATTTTTTAATAAGTCCTCGCCTATATCTCCAACTTTAGTTTCTGCGGTCTATTCCCCAATACAGCTTCTGGCGAATGGTCTTCAGGAAGTTATGTTCATCAGGGCGCACAAGTGATACAAGGAAGCTTTCCTTCTTTACAGCTATCTGCACATTGCTCTTAATCGTTTCGGTGCGCGCATCCAGGGTACACAAAAATTGTTCTGTCCTTCCTTCTATCTCGAAAGAGATGACATTGTTATCCGGCACCACAATAGGGCGTGTATTAAGATTGTGTGGCGCTACAGGAGTGATCACAAAGCTGGACGTTTGCGGAAATACTACCGGCCCACCGCAACTGAGCGAATAACCTGTAGACCCTGTAGGAGTAGCTACGATTAACCCATCGGCCCAATAAGTATTCAGGAATTCTCCATTCAGATAGGTGTGTATCTTGATCATCGACGAAGTATCCTGGCGATGAATAGTGAACTCATTCAGCGCAAACGGAGAGCCATTGAAAAGCGGAATGCTCGAATCAAGATGCAGTAAAGTTCTTTTCTCCAAGGTATAAGAACCGCGTACCAATGACAGTATTGCATCTTCCACCTCTTCTGCCGGGATAGCCGCCAGGAAGCCCAACCGGCCAAGGTTTACACCTATCAGGGGGATATTGGAATTGCCTACAAAACATACGGCATCAAGCATGGTACCATCACCACCAAAAGTGAACAGCATATCTGTATTCAGTGGCAGGTCTCTCTTACCTGTGAACAGCCTTGGTGTAGGACATTCGGGAAGATGCGGCTGCAGCCTTTCGTAAAACTCTTTGAAAAATACCAGCTGCAGCTTATGAAACTCAAGCAGCTTAAAGATACGAAGCAGGATAGGCACATCCTCTTCATCAAATGTTCTGTTGTATAGTGCTACTAACATAATATCGTGTCAAAAGTCAAAACCCTGTATCCTCCTCCTCCTGACCTACTCACTATTGAAATGTAAATATAGGCCATTTTGTTTCAAGTGGTTGTATGCGAACTCAAAACGCACTTTCACATCGTATAACGTGACAATATCTAAACCCACACCCACGCTATAGATGAGCCGGTTGTTGAGAAAGCTGTTTCCGGGCACCTGGCTGGCAATATATCCGGCATCGGCAAATATCTTTGGGTAAACGCGTAGGGGTATCGCTGTAAAATACTTTACCGGTATGGAATAGGTGTTATTGAATACTTCCCTTTTCAGATCAAGACGTATAAGGCCGTAACTACTGCCATCTGCTACATAATACTCATACCCTCTCACATAATCCGTTTGCGTGCCAAGACCACCCCTGAAATAATAGGGCTGTTCCTGCGGGACCATGAGCCGCCCCCTGAATATGGCAGAGGTATACCACTTCGGCACAAGACTGCGAAAGATGCCGGCTTCTACATTTGCATAGCTTTGAAAATTTATCCCTTCAATACCCTGCCGGGCGATCGCAATAGCTACCAGCTTCTCTCCCTTCAATGAATAGCTCCAGTTATCCACGCCATTATACTCGTAGCGGTACAGCAGCTCGAAGAATCTTGCCTTGTTACTCTTATCAAGATAGTAATCAGGGTTCAGTTTCACTACGGTATCACCCACCCAATAGTCTTTATAGCTGAGCTGGAATATATGCCGCGATGCATATGCAGGACGATACAGATAACTTACGCTACCTTCTACCTGGCGGGATATAACAGGACCATCATACGGACCTGTAAATACAAGTTTGTTGAGATCGGTTGTATAGTAGGTTTTCTTGCTCTGCGCTACACTTGCTGAAAAGCCCAGCCCGTTTGTTTGTTGTTTATTGGCGTAGGGCCGTACATAAGTGATGCCCAGCTTTTGTGTAAAGCCGGCCTGTACGGTAACGCCAAGGCTTTCCAGGTTACCACGGAAGTTTTTATCGGTAAGTGTAATACCGCCGCTCACCCTGCGCAGGTCATGGTCCTGGGCAACGAACCATGTATTAATGTTACGGTCTGCGAATTGCAGGATGAGTGTGGGTGTTATATACCACCGTTCTTTTACAGTTATGTACCAGTCTAGGTCATCACCATTGCGCTCTGTGTGCTGGTCTACCTCATTAAATACTCCAAGATTGAAAAGGCGGAGCTTATTTTGATTGGTAAATGCGATGATCGAATCTGCAGGTATTGCATCACCTTCATGAATATTCAGTTCCCGCTGTATCACGGAGCTGCGGGTCACCTTATTGCCCGATATATATATCTTATGCAACCTCAACCTGCCGGTTGCTACACCTATACCTTTATCCTGGGCATATATGCCCGAGGAAGACAGCAGCAGCATTAAGCAAAGCGGTAACAGATGCCTCATAAAACGCCTGCAAGATAGGGCACACGGGCAGCAATTACCAAAATAGCCTAACTTTAGGTGAAAGAAAAGCATTGATGAAGCGGTTGCAGGTGATAGTTTTAGTGATAGTATCTATTGTGGTCACCACAATTGCTGCATGTACCCATCAGCCACAGATAGCTACAAACCAAACACCCGCATCGGACGGGAATTACCCGGCTGCTATAGGCAAGATAATACTGAACAAATGTGCCACTGCCGGGTGCCATAACGCAGCCAGCTACCAGAATGCGGCCAACCTGCTGCTGGACAGCTGGGAGCACATGCTTCAGGGCAGCGCCAGCGGTGCAGAGATAATAGCCTATAGCCCAACCTACAGCCCGCTGCTCTATTACTGCAATACAGACCCTGCATTGGGAATAGTAGCTACCAACCCCGGCCACCTGGAAACACCCATAAGCCGGGAGGAGTACCTGGCACTTGCCTGCTGGGTAGCAAACGGTGCACCTGATAAGAACGGCAATATTCCATTTGCGTCCAATGCAGCCACCCGCCAGAAATTATACCTCACCAACCAGGGCTGCGATCTTGTAGCCGTAATAGATGCCAAAAGCAAACTGGTGATGCGCTACATAAAAGTAGGCGTAGACTCCACCAAAACAGAAACGCCACATGATATCCAGGTATCCCACGACGGGCTGTTTGCTTATGTATCATTTTACAATGGCAACTACCTGCAAAAGATAAACACGACAACAGACGAAGTAGCAGGCAGTGTAAACATAAGCACACTTGCTGTAGGTGGTACCGGTCAATGGAGTGTCATCAGCCTAGCGCCAACAGATAACTCGCTGATGGTGACTGGCTACATATCCAACGGGTATGTGGTCAACATTAATACCGCAAGCATGCAGGTGAACCAGGCATTGTCTGTAGACGCAGCAAGTGGCGGCACAGATAAGTTCATCTATCCTCATGGCATTGCGGGTAATCCTGCTTTCGATACATTCTTCGCTACGCTACAGGAGGGCAATGTTATTAACAGGTTCACATTCGCTCCTGTGTTCAGCTACAAGTACATAAGCATAAACGGCAGCGCACCTGTAACTACCCACAACCCTACTACACCAGACCCTCACCAGGTGCAGATGTCCGCAGACTACTCACACTATTTTGTGACCTGCCAGAACACGAATGAGGTGAGGGTAATGGACACACATAGCGATACACTTATTGCCGTGATACCTGTAGGCGCTTACCCGCAGGAAATGACCACTGCACCATCTAAGGATCTCCTGTTTGTGTCATGCATGGAAGATGCAGCTAACCCGCAAACAGGACGGCGTGGCTCTGTATATGTGATCAACATGAACACACTGCAGGTAACTAAAAAACTATATGGCGACTTCTATCAACCACATGATTTGGCTGTGGATGAACAGGATGGCTTAATTTTCATACCCAGCAGGAATGCTAATCCAGCCGGCCCGGCACCGCACCATGCGACAGCTTGCAGTGGCCGTGCAGGCTGGTATTCTGTATACGACCTTAACACACTGGAACCAGCTGATAATAAACGGTACGATGTGACTGTAGATCCTTATACGATTGACACAAGATTTAAGTAACGCACTAATTAACTTTGCCATTTAACCTTTTAACTTTTTAACCAACAAATGCTTACAGTATCTCTTCATAAAATAAAGATCATAGCGCCACACGGCCTATATCCCGAGGAACATATCCTCGGCAACACTTTTGAGATAGATGTGGACCTAAATCTGCCCAATGCCCAGCCATGGCCATTTGCAGATTATACACTAATACAGCAAACAGTCGCTGACATCTTTCAGTTGCCCGGGCAGCTACTGGAAACCTTTGTGAGCAATATCTACATAGCATTAAAAGGCCAGTTCCCTTTTGCGCTCAAAATAAAAGTGACCGTAAGAAAGTTAAATCCACCAATGGCGGGGGAAGCAGCTTATTCGCAAGTATGCTATGAGAACTAAAAACCAAACCTATGTATAGAACAATACTCATTATTGCAAGTACACTGATATTTTGCTCTGCACACAGTTTCGCCCAGGTGCAGATGACCGACATCGAGATCCAGGACTTCTTTAAGCAGATAAAACAGACAAAAGAATACAAGCAGCTTAAAACACGCACAGACTCTGCAAACACTGCACAGCACAACATATCAGTACAGGAGCTGGAAATAAAGATCGTGAAAAGAGCAGACGTTGCAGTTGATGAAAATATAGCTACAGCCGACATAGACAAATCTGTGATAGGCATGACTGTAGAGGGCTACACCATGCGCTACAATAAGCAAAAAAAGCAGATCGTTTCGATACAGAAAAAAGAATCCCGCTTCCAGCTTAACTAAGCAGGTCGCAGAAAAAGTAAAGCCGTCTGACCCTTCGAAAAGAAGCAGACGGCTTTATTTTTAAGCTATTAGTTTAAGCTAACAGCTTCTCCAGAGCTGTATCATAAGCTTCTTTCCAGTCGCTCACATAGCCCCATGTTTCGTTGTCTATGCAGATCTCTTTATTGGCGTTTACTTTACCAATCTTAGTAAATGGTGTGCCTTTCAGTTCTGCTTCAAAGATGGCGTGAATATCAGGATTAACGCTGACAACTACCCTGCTCTGCGCTTCACCAAACAGGGTTGCATCTTTGCGGATGTCATCGCCAGTCTGTACTGTAAAACCAAGACCATTCACCATAGCGCTTTCCAGCAGGCAGGCAAAAAGACCACCCTCTGAAATATCATGCGCCGACTTAACAAGCTTAGCGCCTATCAGCCTCAATATGGTCTGCTGCAGGCTTGCTTCTTCATCAAGATCGAAATAAGGAGCCGGGCTGTGTGTAACGCCGCATATATGGTGGAGGTACTCAGAACAATTGATGTCGTTCCTGTTCACACCTATTAAGTAGATGCTGTCGCCCGGATGCTTGAAACCAAGAGACATTTTCTGATCCAGGTTATCCAACAGACCTACCATACCTATGGTTGGTGTTGGGTATACCGGGCCGTCCTCGCTCTGGTTGTAGAAGCTCACGTTACCACCTGTTACCGGCGTATCCAGCTTGCGGCAGGCATCGCCCATTCCCTTTATCGCATACACGAACTGGTAATACAATTCTGGATTGTAAGGATTACCAAAGTTCAGACAGTTGGTAATAGCTACCGGCTGTCCGCCACTGCATACTATATTACGTGCTGCTTCACACACTGCTATCATTGCACCCTTGTATGGATCTGCAAATACATAGCGGCTGTTACAGTCTGTAGTTACGGCAAGCGCCTTTGGCGTGCCATGCACCTTTACTACTGCAGCATCGCTCGGCTCATTAGTCTGTGTATTACCTGTGCCCACCATGCTATCGTATTGCTGGTATATCCAGCGCTTGGAAGCTATGTTAGGCAGCTGTATCAGCTGGTAAGCTATTTCTTTCAGATCGCCCGGCTGCTTGATGCTGTCCTGGTTGAATTTTTTGATCTCGCTAAAGTATGCAGGCTCTGTATACTCGCGCTCATAAACGGGAGCACCGCCACCCAGCACCAGGCTTTCTGCAGGCACATCTGCCACCAACTCGCCGTTCATGTAGTACTTGATATTGGTATCTTTAGTTACTTCTCCTATCTGCACGCAGTGTATATCCCACTTGTCAAATATCTTTTCTACTTCTGCTTCACGGCCTTTGATCACCACTATGAGCATGCGCTCCTGGCTTTCGCTCAGCAGCATTTCCCATGGCTTCATGTTGGCCTGGCGGATAGGCACCTTGTCCAGGTGAATGACCATACCATGCTCGCCCTTAGCGCTCATTTCACTGCAGCTGCAAGTGATGCCTGCTGCGCCCATATCCTGCATACCTATCAATGCACCAGTAGGTATCATTTCCAGGCAGGCCTCTAATAATTTCTTTTCTTCAAACGGATCGCCCACCTGTACCGATGGCAGTGACTCTGCGCTGTTCTCGCTGATATCAGCCGATGCAAATGACGCACCGCCTATACCATCCTTACCGGTAGAAGCACCTACTATAAATACCGGGTTGCCTGCGCCATGAGATGTAGCAGAAACCGTTTGACCAACTTTTACCACACCCACGCTCATAGCATTCACCAGCGGATTGGTCTGGTAGCAGCTTTCATAATATACTTCACCGGCCACTGTAGGTACGCCAAAGCAGTTGCCATAATGGCCAATGCCTTTTACCACGCCCTTGATGAGCCATTTCGTTTTAGGATTGTCCACCTTGCCAAAGCGCAATGAATTGAGCGATGCAATAGGGCGTGCGCCCATGGTGAATATATCACGGTGTATACCGCCTACGCCTGTAGCTGCGCCCTGGAAAGGCTCGATAGCTGACGGGTGATTGTGCGATTCTATCTTGAACACGCAGCCCCAGCCATCGCCTATATCTACAAGGCCTGCATTCTCTTCACCTGCCTTTACCAGCAGTTTATCACCATCACGCGGCAGTGTCTTCAGCCATTTGATACTGTTCTTATAGCTGCAATGTTCACTCCACATTACGGAGTACATGGCAGTTTCAGTGAAATTGGGGGTACGACCCAATACTTGCTTTATCTTTTCAAATTCTTCTTCGCGAAGGCCCAATTTAATGGCTTGCTCCAGTGTGGCGATCATGGTGCAAATGTAGAATTTTCTGTTAAAGGCTCAATGGCTTAATTACGCGATGGCTCAATTAATTTGCTCATATGGCAATTATTTGTGCTGCAAAAGCGTGCAAATGCTCTTCAGATATCAGTATTTATTTAATTATTACGTTTATTATCTTCGCATATATGAACAAGGACACTATCATTAAGCATATTGAGGACAGCGCACATCACCTGCTGGTGAGCGTTCATAAAGAGGCTGAGCATACGAAAACCATGCGGATAATACTGAAAAAGTATGTGCAGACAGGCCATATGTCGGCCAATGATGAGAAGGCGCTGAAGCTACAACTGGCTGATACGTTGAAGATCGTTGGTATCGTGGTCCCATTCGTGCTGATACCGGGCGCATCAATAGTGATGCCCATACTGATAAAAGTAGCCGGTAAGCATAATATAGACCTGATGCCGTCGGTGGTGTAAGGTCTTTAAATAATGCAATATAATGATCAGGTAAATAAACTGAGGCACACCTGATAGTGTGCCTCAGTTGTATGCTTATAGTGCTGAGTTATTCACTACAGCCATTACCTGCTTATAGTCTTTCCAGTTGGTATTCGGATTTGCCTTTTTGGCTGCACCACCTACAGCTACTATCTTGAAGGTATTAGATACCAGGGTTGTAAATGTGCTGTAATCAGAAATATCGATGAACAGATCTACCTCGCCAAGCATATACTGGTACTGGTAGGTATAAGACCCTGTGCTGCTGTAGTAAACAGTAAGCGGCATAGCCTGCCATATAGTGCCGTCGCCGGTAAATACCATAACCATACCATTGTCTACAACGTCCTTTGTGATAGCCGGGAAGTTAACCCCTACCGAATATTCCTTTGCTGTGCTGTTGTATGTCCAGTCGCTGCCGGCTATGGTCACGAGGCCTGCCTTTACATTTGCATTGCCATCTTTACCGTCCTTGCCATTCGTTCCGTTAGTGCCATTCGTTCCGTTGATACCGTTAGTACCATTGGTACCATTAGTACCTCCAGGGCCGGTTGCGCCTGTATCGCCTACAGCTCCGGGAGTACCTGTCGTACCTGTAGTTCCTGTTGGCCCTGCATCGCCCTTAGGCCCCTTTACACAGCTTGCCATTCCTACAGTTACCATGATCATCAGCGCTGCTGTAATTTGTACTATTGTCTTCTTCATTTTGCTTAGGTTTTATTATTAGTTTAAAATAAAATACACTGATCTGTGTGAATTGTATCGGGCTATTCTGACATGGCTATGCAATACCTGCACAGGCATGTAAGAATAACAGCGAACCTATGCTGCTACAGCTAACAATGATACCGGGAAAAGAGAAACGTAATTGCCATTTACGTAGTTACAATGCGTATTCAGGAAAGAATACTGACCAGGATAAAACACCACACCGCTCTGCCTCACAAAATATTTATTCACGATGCAAAAGTACCGGGTATGGATATTATACAATGTTAAAACGGGGGCTGTGCGTGTAATGGCAATGTCATTTATGGGATATGCTGACGCAAGAATATACTTACTGCAATTTTGTCTTTTAGTTTCTATTAACTGTATAATGAAGTTGCACCAGCCCTGTATCAAATGACCTGGAGCTTTGAAAAAGTAAGCAGACTCTGATCACGGCCAGGGCTGAATAATAAGATGCCGCCACCGAGCAATACGGGAATGACCGAAATTGTAATGTCATCTATGAGGTTATCTTTCAGCAACTGGTTCACTATTTCTGCCCCGCCATCACAATAAATGTTCTTACCCTGCTGTTCTTTCAGGCTGGTTACCAGCTCTTTCAGGTCGCCAGTATGAAAGGTAATGTTCCCCTTTTCCGGCCTCGGTGTGTGTGATGACATATATCTTAACTGATCCCGGGTAGCTGAACCCAATGGCAGCTATCTTATCATATGTCCTGCGGCCAAGTATCACTGTATCTAATGTCTTTATAAATTCAGCATAACCATAATCCTCTCCCTTTTTTTCCATAGCGGTAAGGAAGGAAATATCATCATTTGGGGCAGCAATGTAGCCATCGAGGCTCATAGCAATGTATAGTACTAGTTTTCGTGACATAGATCAGTTTATTAAAGCAAATATATTTTATTATCTCTTTGAACAGTAAAGAGAAAGAATTTTTAAAATGATACCTGTAAAAGTTACTAATTTAGACGTGTAATTCGCTCAACCAATGATCAGCATCCGCAATATTGTAAAACAGTACGCAGGCCACCGCGCACTGGACGATGTAAGTATAGAAATAGAACAAGGAAAGGTATTCGGGTTGCTGGGACCTAATGGGGCCGGCAAGACCTCGCTTATCCGCATCATTAACCAGATAACGGCACCCGATTCAGGTGAGATCCTGTTTAACGGGCAAAAGCTGGACCAGCACCACATAGGTCGTATAGGCTACCTGCCTGAAGAGCGCGGCCTGTATAAGAAAATGGAGATAGGTGAGCAGGTACTGTACCTGGCGCAACTGAAGGGCCTGAGCCTGCAGGAGGCGAAAAGGCGCGCGAAATACTGGTTTGAGAAGCTGGAAATAA
>JAOQAP010000085.1 GCA_025963465.1 Flavipsychrobacter sp. | reverse complement strand
GGAGCTCCTGCACTGGTATAGGTATTTTTCAAGGTATCGTTTATAAATATGCGAAATGTAATTCCATCAAATGTTGAAACAACCCTATACCATTTATCTTTTTGCATTGTCGGATGATATTGAAGAGCTGTTCCCGAAGGAGCGGCATTACCACCGTATATCATTGAAAAAACATCAGACGTTGGGTCGAAATTGGTACAGGCAGAACCAGACGGGTCGAAATAATTATCACTAAAGTCCAAAACGAAACTTATTGCTGAACTGGATGTGTTCCCTCTTACAATAACAACGTTATCCTGGCATAAACCACTATAGAAACCTTTCACCATAATAGTGGCGCAAATGGTGAATTTCGATGCATTCAGGTCAGGTAAATAACCAGATGTGATCATACTGTTTGTACCATTAAAAGCATAAGCCGTATTAGGTAGTCCGGACATTCCGGCTACAGGTGTAACATTGGTCATGTGGCCGGTATGCCCTCTTCCAGTTACGTCATTCGCCGTGCCATTCATATCCCAGTGAGCGATAGGTGCCTGTGCGATACTTAATATTGAATAAAAAAATGTACATAATGATAGTGTAATGAACCTCATATCAATAATTTTTAGCTAAAGGTATATAATATTGTTGAATTATTATTACCTTATGAGTGTTACATTGCCATGCTTTTCAAATTCTTTGCCTGAGAGCGTCAGGGCTCCTACCTGGTAAACAAATACACCAAATGGCTGCGGCACACCTTTGTAGGTGCCATCCCATCCCTGGTCTATATCGGTAGTTTCAAATACTTTGTTTCCCCACCTGTTGAAAATGCGGAAGTATTTAAGTGTGCCAATACCTCTCTTTATTATAGTGAATTTGCTGTTAGCACCTGTGCCCGGAGCGAATGCATTGGGCAGGTCAAGTAATGATTCAGGATACACAAGAATGTCTATAGAGTCAACTATTTTACATCCCCATTCAGTGGCAGCATATACTACATACATGGTGTTCACTTCCGGTTTTGCTATAGGGTCAGCAACGTAAATATTATTTAACCCGGTAGAAGGGAACCACGTGAATTTCGTACAGTTCGTTTGAGGGGCTATGTGGTAAGATTCTCCGGGATACAGTGTTACAGTTCCATTCAGATAAATAACAGCTCCCGGATGCACAGTTACCGATGTGGTAAGGGTATCCCTGCAGCCAAACACACTGGTCGCTATCACTGAGTATTTTTGCGAAGTGATCGCTTTTGCCCATGGCATCGACCCTAATGAGTCACTAAGATAAATACCCGGATGCCATTCATAAGATATGCCACCAGTAGGCTTGAATTGCACAGAATCTCTTGGGCAGATATTGAATGCCGGCGCCATTGCCGCAAAATTTCCGGGATGCACGATCAGCTCAGCAGAGTCTTTTGCTGAGCAGCCTGCAGGTGTGCTTACAGTAAGAAAAAGCTGTGTATAGTTACCTGCGGTAAAAGTAACAGAAGAAGTATTTGTATTGTCAAGGGAAGCCGCAGGCGACCATGTGTAGATGTAGTGCTTGTACCACCTTGGCTGTATAGAAGCAATGATGTGCAGTGAATCGAACTCGCATACCATTCTGTTGTCGCCAATGTGAACCGTTGGGTTTGGCTGCACGTCTATGTGGAATGAATCTATCCTGTCAGGACATGGCGCTAATGATGTGGTTAATACATACGTAGCGCTGGTATCCGGAAAGATCACGGGATTGATAGTGGTAGAAGCGGATATGCCTGCTGTTGGCAGCCATTGGTAAGATTGCGCACTGTTACCTGTTACAAATGTGGGAACGAATTTACCCCTGCATATAGAGGTGTCATGATTATAAAAATTGAGCGTATCGAAAATGATAGTTGCCTTTATTGTATCAGCGGCTTTACACCCGTTGTCTGTTACCTGCACCCAATACAGGCCGCTTACTTTAGCAGTGTCTGTTGCAAGTGTAGTAGCATCGCTCCATAAGTAAGCAGGTGCAGTGTATGTTCCTGTTGTGCTTAAAATGTATGGCAGGCCTACGCAGCTGAAGTAATCAGGGCCAAGGTCTACTACAGGGAGAGGTGTTACAGAAATGTTTATTGTATCTCCGTTAACGCATCCATTAGGTGCTGTAACAACTACTGAATACGAACCGGCCTTGTACACTTTTATGTTGTCAATCGTACTGCCTGTGTTCCATAGGTAAGTGGTCCCAAACGGTTGCAAAGACGCAAGCGTAAGCGTATCACCTGCGCAGATAGGTACATCAGGGCCCAATGAAACTGTTGGTGGTGGCAGGGATTTGACAATGAATGTATCTATCAGTACGTGGCAATTTTTGCTGCCATACACAAAATATTTTGCAGTTCCTGGCACAGAAATATCCACACCTATCGAGGTTGTAGTAACGCCTGTGGACCATAGGTACTTGTAATATCCTGAAGCTGCGGTAATGACATGTGATGTGGTCGACGCACATGCGCTGTCAAGGGTCTGTTTTTGTGTTGTATCGGACGTGGCTATAATTACATGGAATGTGTCGATCTCCGAACCGCATATGGAGCTGGAAGCGACATAGTAAGTTCCTCCGCTGGATGCAACTATTGAAGTGCCGGTGCTGCCAGTACTCCACAGGTATGTATCAAAGCCCCTTGGTACTTTAAGCGTAATTGCGAAGAATGGAGAGCAAACAGTAGTATCAGTAGTTTTGTATACCGTTGTTACGATCGTTGTGATGAATAAATTGGTAGTATCAACAATAAGGCTGCCGGCGCAGTTGGTGCAGCGCACATAATATTTTCCTGCACTGGAAACAATACGGGTAGGGCCGGTGGAGCCATCATCCCATAGATAGGTATATCCTGGTCTTGCCCGCAGGGTCACAGACTTTACGCCGCCACAGGCTGAAGTATCTATAACATTGTACGACGTGTCCGGTGGCGGTGGTATATATTTAGCCATGACAAAAGACTCTGTAGCTCCTGTAGAAAGTATGTCTGTATTTACGGTAATGGAACCGTAATAGTCACTGCACATATATACATTACCTTTCGAATCACATGCAATGCCTTGTTGGTCATCACCGCCGCCGCCGATGCTTTTATAGCCGGCTACTCCGCCATACAGATCATATCCTGCAATGAATGCAGGATCCCTGCCCGGATCCATTTTTAGCGTGTCTCCCGTTGCTATCACAACATCATGCTGTGGTACACGAGGTCCGCTACCCGGATAAGGTGGAGAACCACTGATCCATACCTGGCCGCAAGAAGCGAGTGCAACAGAAAAGCCCAGTACACCCAGTGAGTCTGTACCCATTGTTTGTTCCCAGGTTACTGCGTCTGCTGAAGAGTATTGTACAAGAAAGGCGGCTGGTTGCGGCACTACATTGGGAAAGCCTCTTCTTATTGTGGTGGTGCCAAAGGTAATTGTGGTGTCACAGAATCCACCAGACATATATACATTGCCGATGTTGTCGCTTGTAAGGTCCAATCCGAGCGAACCATGCATCCCATCTCCTTTCTCTGCCCACATATGCGCTCCTGAGGAACCGGAGAAGCGAGCTATATATGCAAGAGGATCAGCTATGCCGTTTGTAATTGTCTTTGATCCTATCGTAATTGACGGTGACGCAAAATCACCGCAAACATATACATCGCCGGTAGATGACACGGTGATACCAAAGCCGTATTCATCATCCAACCCTCCGAATGATGTGGCCCATAACGGAGTGCCTGCAGGTGAATATTTAGCTACAAATACATCATTGGTGCCGGCTATGGAATTGGTAAGTGTCGTACTGCCAATGTTCATGGTAGGCTCGGTAAATGATGAGGTAATGTATATATTACCTGTAGCATCAGTGGCCACACTACCAGTGCTCATAAGGAAAGTACCAAAAGAATACATCATGGCAGGCATGGCATTACCATCGGCGATGGCCCAGAGTACTGTACCTGAAGGATCTATTTTAGCAAGAAAATATTGTGCTCTGTAGCCGGTATATTTATTCTTTAAAATAAATGGACCGATCTTTATTGCTTTGGGTGTAAACGAACCGAAAACGATCAGGTTGCCTGATGGATCGGTAGCGATGTTGAATATGTAAGATGAACTGTCCGCAACACCATCTGCCCATAGAAGTGTTCCTGTAGGGTCATATTTTGTCCAGAAAGCCTGTCTTCCGCCCCATGACCCGGCAACTACGGGAGGCATAGTTATCGACCCGAAGGCTAATGGCCTGCCGAGTACTGTTTCTATATAGCCACCGCCAAATACATTGCCCGATGCATCAGTCGTTATGCACCATGAATCTACGAATGCGGCTGAAGTAGAAGTACGCCCCCATTTCCACATACCCTGTGCAGATGACGTGGGTAATAAACTTTTGAGCGGAAAAAATATAAGCAGGATGATAAGGATAAAGGTTGATATGGGTTTCATCGTATAGTATTTATTCCAAATTTACAAATAAAAAGATAAAATACAAATTAATATACATTAATGTGTGCAAGTATAACTGGCAATTATAAAACGGAGCGGCAATCGAAAAAAATATTAGTTTTATAGCTAGTAAATCTATATTATCATCCCTGTCATGAGCAATAAATATATGTTTCTTTTTTGTGTTTTTGGGGCATTGCTCCTGCATTGTACTACCGTGCATAAAAAAGACGAGTACTATATACAAGAGAATTTACCTGAAGCAAATAAAAAGGCGTTGATCGCAAAACTGGATAAAGGAATGCTGATCTACAAAGAAAACTGCTCAGGCTGCCATGGTATATTTGCAAAAGGAGTAAAAGGAGTCCCCAATTTTTCAAAAAAGCAGATCGATAAATACTCTGCCGGGTTCGTGATGCAGGATCCTAAGAATCATGCAGTGGCAAGGAAGATAGATCCTGAACGGCTCGGCCTGGTCATACAGTATCTTAGGTACCGGGTAATCAAAGGAGTTCCGTCAAATCCGGATCCTATGGGAAGATAGACATTAGCTGATAAGAAAATAGGAGCACCCTCTAAAGGCGCTCCTATTTTCTTATCAGCTATAATCGAGTTATCGTAACAGGGTTACGTTGCCGTGTTTCTGGAAGTCCTTACCTGTATTAGTAATTGCTTCTACTTCGTATACGTATACGCCGAAAGGCTGTGGTGTTCCATTGTAGGTGCCATCCCATCCCTGGTTTATGTCGGTAGTTTCAAATACTTTATTTCCCCAGCGGTTGAAGATGCGGAAATATCTGAGGGTGGCAACTCCTCTCTTAATAATGTTAAAGGTGTTATTGTTGCCTGTACCCGGTGCAAATGCATTTGGCAGGGTAAGCAATGTTGCCGGATCTGCAAGGATGGTTATAGAGTCTACTATTTTACATCCCCACTCTGTGGCTGCATGCACAATATAGGTAGTGTTTGCCTCCGGCTTGGCTATTGGGTCTGATATATAAGCATTGCTCAGGCCTGCAGTAGGGAACCATGAGAATTTAGTGCAGTTCGTTTGAGGCGCTATATGGTATGATTCGTCAGGATATAATGTGACTTTGCTTTCTAAATAAATGACTGCTCCCGGACGCACATTTACTTTTACATCAACAGTATCTGTGCAGCCAAATGAGCTGGTAGCAATAAGCCTGTACCTCTGAGAGGTGATTGCTTTAACCCATGGCATTGCACCCAGAGAATCATTAAGGTATATGCCGGGATGCCAATCATAAGCTATGCCACCTGTAGGCTTGAACTGTACGGAGTCTCTCGGGCAGATGTTGAACGAAGTATCAAACTTAAGGAAGTTGCCGGGATGTACGATCAGTTCGACAGAATCTTTTGCAGAGCAGCCGGCAGGCGTACTCACCGTAAGGAAGAGTTGAGTATAGTTGCCTGCGGTAAAAGTAACAGCAGAAGAATTTGAATTGTCAAGAGATACAGCAGGTGACCAGCTGTATATATAATGTTTGTACCAGTTAGGTTTAACATCAGATGAAATGTGAATGGAATCAAACTGGCATATCATCCTGTTATCACCTATGTACACAGTAGGATTAGGCTGAACATCTATATGGAATGAATCTATCCTGTCCGGACAAAGGTCCATGGAAGTAGTAAGTGTATAAGTAGCGCTTGTATCAGGAACAATTACCGGGTTGATGATAGTAGAAGATGCAATACCCGCAGTTGGCCGCCACTGGTAGGTCTGGGCCGGATTGCCTGTTACAAAAGTTGCCACAAGATTGCGCCTGCATATGGCAGTGTCGTGATTGAAGAAATTAAGTGTATCAAATAAGATGTTCACATTAATGCTGTCTGAAGCAACGCATCCGCCATCAGTCACCTGTACCCAGTATTTACCTGTTGTAGTTGCTACCAGTTTATCTGTAGTAGACGCATCGTTCCATAAATACGCAGGTGTTTCATATACGCCACCGGGGTATAGAGTGTCTATCAATCCCTGGCAATTCACATAGTCAGGCCCAAGGTCCACTACAGGAATAGGGGTTACATTAATGTTGATCGTATCTGTTGTGGTACAACCTGTATCTGTAACAGCGAGCCAGTATGTGCCTTTTGTTGTTACAGTAATGGATGGTGCTGTAGAACCTGTGTTCCATAGGTAGGTATATCCTGCAGGCTGTGGGTCGGTAAGTATCAGTGCACTACCCATGCAGAATGCTGTATCGTTTCCAAGTGATACAACCGGAGACGCAATAAAGCGGACATGGAATGTATCAATAAGTGTTTTGGCGCATGCAGCATTATTGTATACCCAATATGTACCCGGTGCGCCTACTGATATAGATGTAGCGGTACTGGTATTGCTCCACTCATAGGAAAGATAACCTGTCGGCGCAGTTAACGTAAGCGGACTGGCCGAAGAACATATGGTCGTGTCCATCTTTGCATAGGAAGTATCCGGAGGTACTACTGAAATGTAAACACTGTCTTTTATAACATCTATTTTACGGAACTGGATATCATCAATAACAAAATCATTGCCACCCAGCGATGTTGTTGCGTCATAGATACATATAGTGGCCGTTGTGTTGGTTCCGCTGTTCCATGTGGCATAAAAATTTTCCCAGCTGCCAACGGGCCCTGAAAGCGTTGTTGGTGCGCCTATAAGAATACCATTGATCCTGAATTGCAATATAGGGTAGGTGCCAGGTCCGCTGGGAGATGCATTTGCAAACCATGAAGAAAAATCATAGTCTGTGTTAGGGGTTACTTTTATTGTCTGGCACCAAACGTCGAATGGAGTAGGGGATCCGTTAAGGATCATCATTTTTCCTGTTCCCGTAGTATGGTCTCCGAAATGGGAAAATCCTGAATGCACATCAAAAGGATCAGTATCTACAGAATAGAAGCCTTCAAAAAGAACAGGGCTGGGAGGTGCGCTATAAGTATAAGAACTGGAGAACCCTGTATTGTCACATTCAAAATCGCCATTCGTTACCAGGTTATAGTTGATCAGTGATCTTACCGACAGGTAGTACCACCCTGATGTGTTGGCTGTAAGTGTTGGTGCTAGTATGGTTGTAGAAGAAAGGTCGGTTGGTGGTGTCCATGTATAGCTTCTCACAGTATCGGTTCCTGTAAGTACAGCGTTGAGTACAATGTTAGTGCCTTCGCATGGTTGTAATGTGTCGGCCAGGGATATTTTATTGGTAGTATTTGTAGGTGTTGTGGTACACACATATGCGAAGCAGGCTGGGTCTGATTCAGATACAAGGTCATTGATGCCGGTACTGGAAGATACAGTACCGTAAATATTAATGCCTGTTGGATTAGCAATTACCACGTTCACATCAATGTTACCCACATTCACGTTTATTGTATGGGTGCCTGCAGTAAGGAATACTGTTTTCGTGAAATGTGTAAATAGGCTGTAATAAGTTGTCAATGGCAGTGCAAGTTCTGAAAATCCCAACGGGCTGCCGTCGATATCTGTACTAATGACATAATTATCAGCAGCAACATTTATGTCAATAACAACACTGTCGTCATTGCACATACGAAACGACCTGCTGAGTGTCATTTCGTATGGCGTAACAGTCAGGCCATCTGTCACATAATAATTGGCGTTTAGGCAACTGATATAGCCGCTTTTCACAGGTGATACTGCCCATCCGCCCCAGGTTGTAATAACATCGGCATTAAAGCCGGGCACAACTTCTATAAGACCTGGCAGAGGCGTAGCCAAAATGGCTGTTGCTATACTTGGTGTTTCAGCAGTCACTGTCCAGTGCGGATCAATTACCGGGGTACCACCGTTGATTCCCGGAGTTATACGCGCATCCTTTACCGGGTCGTACCCGGTATTAATAATTAGTGAGTTCTTTAGACAACAATTCTGAGCACCTGCGTTGTACACAAGTACAATAATAGCCAGTAAAGAAAGTACCTTTTTCATAGCGTGAGCTAAAAGCGGTTAATAAATATAAATAGTGCCTGATTAAAAAAATAGCGGCAATACGCAAAAAAGCCTATTGCCGCTACAATACTTTACATCACATGTTCTTAGCGCAGCAGCGTCACGTTGCCGGCTTTTCTGAATCTCTTCCCGGTATTCGTTGTGGCTTCTACTTCGTATACATATACAGCGAACGGCTGGGGCTTACCGTTAAATGTTCCGTCCCATCCTTCTGCTATATTGCTGGTCTCAAATAATTTAACTCCCCAACGGTCATAAATGCGGAAGTAATTCATGGTTGCTATACCTCTCTTAAGCACGTACAGTATATTATTAGTGCCTGTTCCCGGACTAAAAGCATTAGGTATGTCTATCAGTGTAGACGGGTCTACGCGCACATCAATAGAGTCTACAACTTTACATCCTGCTTCCGTTTCCGCACGTACTATGTAGCGCGTGCTTATTGTCGGGTTCAATATCGGGTCAGAACTGTTTGTGTCGCTGACACCACCTGTAGGGAACCAGTGGAAGTAATCGGCATTCGTTCGCGCATTTACCTGGTGTGTTTCACCCGGGTGCAGCACCACGGAGTCACCCAGGTATATAACAGCCCCCGGGTTAACAATTACATTGAAGGTAAATGTATCCCGGCAGCCATACTGGCTGGTGCCTATCGTTCTGAATTTTTCTGAAGTAACTGCTAAGAGCAATGGTGCACTTGAGTTAGAATCACTTACGTACTTGCCGGGCTGCCAGAGATAGGTAGCCGTAACGCCTGACTGCTGGTAGGCATAATACATATTAGGTGTCAGTATGATGCGGTCGCCGGGGCAAACACTTATATCTGAGACCAGTGAGTCAAAATTGCCCGGATGGGTAACGATCAGTGCAGAGTCGCTACCTACACAATTAGCCGAGGTGCTTACTGTTACTATCAGGTTCCTGATATTTGTAGTATCTGATGAAGTCCATATCACAGTTTGCCTTGTACTATCGTCAAGTTGCCCTCCCGGAGACCAGCTAAACCTGTAGTCAGAATACCAGTTAGGCGACACAAGCGCATGAATATTTATTGTATCGAACTGGCATACATGCCTGTTGCCTCCCGCAAATACTTTAGGGTATGGCTGCACATCAATATGGAACGAGTTGATGATATCAGGGCAACCGGGGTATGAGCCGATCAGGTAATAAGTTGCAGTGGTATCAGGTGTTATGTTAGTTGTAGGTAATGTAGATAATGGTACGCCTGTAGTAGGTGTCCATTGGTAATTGACAATAGGGTTAAAAGATGCCTGGCCCGTTACAAACTGGCCGAGACAAATAGCGGTATCTTTAGAATAGAACGAGAACGTATCTACTACTATAAGCGCTTTTAGTGAGTCTGCCCGTGAACAGCCATTATTGGTCACCTGCAGCCAGAAGCTGCCCGATGTATTGGTCACCAGTGTTTCCAGGTTACTACCATTCGACCATAAATAAGTAAAGCCCTTGTCATAAGTTACGTATAGATTTTCAATAGTATCAGGTTGTCCCTGGCAGTTGAAGATATCCGGACCAAGGTCTACAAGTGGTGTTACCTGTGCCGCCACAAAGACAGAGTCGTGACCACGGCACACGCCGCTGTCTACAGTAACCATATAAGTGCCCGTACTGAACGCACGAATGGTATCACTTGTTTCTCCTGTACTCCATGCATAAGTAGCACCCAGGTGATGCGGTGATACCCTTATCGTAATCGTATCGCCGGTACAGATATTCGTATCAACGCCGATGTTTACAGTAAGCGGGTTTTTGGTCACATCTATAGCATCTATTGAGCTACAGCCATAAGGCTGGGATATAGTGAGCGAGTAATTGGTTGTAGCATTTGCCGTAGGGATCACGCTGATCACATCATTAAGTGTATCACCAGTGCTCCATGTGTAGATACGGCCCGGTATCTGTGGTATCGGGAACAGTGTTATAGAATCGGTGCACATGGTTACATCAGGACCAAGCGAAAATACCGAAGGATCGGGATTGAACATGTGTGTTTCCGTACGCTGTATGGCAGTAAGAGAAGAGTTGAATATAGAGATGTCATCTATCCCGCCCATAAAGCCCGGGCCGCCACTTCCGTCACTTCCCACGGCAAACAGGGTGGTAGGTGCATTGAACGGGTACTGGGTAAGATCGATGTTCCCGGCATTGATATTATTTACAAAGAAATTGATCCTGCTCGAAGAGCTGGTGATCACGCACTCCAGGTACAGGTGCGCCCATCCGTTTACCAGTCCACTGGAAAAAGAGCCGCCGTATGGATCTGTTGGCAGGAAGAAGTTGATACCACCCAGCATTACTGATACCAGGTTTCCCGGTCCACCCAGTGTAATACCATCATTTATTGCAAAGCCTATACCGTTCAGGCTCTGTATACCATTGTGCATGATACATGCAGCCTGTGGCAATGCAGGGTCGTATTTTACCCAGCAGGAATAAGTGAAATTGCCGGTAGGCGTAAACGTAGTGAACGCATTATGTCTAAGAAAATCAGGGTTAGTTGTTAGCGGATCTGTACCACGGAAAGTATCAGCCATGTTTGCCATGCCAAAACGGTCCTTCATCGGCTGGGGAGCGCTCGTTGGTGGTACTGGAATAAGATTTGGAGCAAGAGGTATAGTGCTGTGGTCAGTAAAATCGCCGCAGAATGGGAACCATGCACTTATAGGGAAACTACCTGCACTATCAGGGTAGCCATTCACAATGTAGTGTGTAGATATCTGGCAGCCTGTGGTGCTGGTAAGCTTGTAGAATACAGTAGCCACGCCCGATGATACACCTGTTACCTTTCCCGCTGCATCTATAGTAGCTATAGACGGGAAATTGACACTCCAGGTACCACCCGGTGTAGCATCGGCAAGTACTGTTGAATTGCCCTGGAAAGCATGTGTAACACCGGTAATAGGCGCCGGCAAAGGATTAACGGTAAGTACTGCCGTGCGCACGCAGGTAGTAAGCCCTGTGTAAGATATCATGGTAGTGCCGGGTACTAACCCGCTTGCTACGCCGCTTGCTATGCCTATAGTAGCTATGGAAGGCACGCTGGAAGACCATACACCGTTGGGCGTTGCATTCTTAAGTTGTGTTTTTTCGCCGAAGCATACGTCAAGGCTTCCTGTGATGGGCGCCGGTAATGGCATAACATTAACTACTGTATACCGTGTACAGCCCGATGAATAAGTATAGAAAATAGTGTCTGTGCCTGCTTTTATCGCATTTACTGTTACATTGCTTATGCCGGGTGTTACTGTTGCCGTCAGCGGGTCTTTACTGCTCCATGTGCCGCCATATATTGCATTGCTCAGGGTAGTGGTAAGGCCTGCACATACAGAGGTAGTACCTGTTACAGGTGCTGTAGCATTTACTGTTACAGTTGTAGTAGCTTTTGCAGTTCCTGCTTTATAGGTGATAATAGATGTGCCCGGATACAGGGCCGTTACGATACCTGTAGAGCCCACAGTGGCAATAAGTGTGGCGCTGCTGCTCCATGTACCGCCGGTGGTAGCATCTGTAAGCAATGATATAGATCCCTGGCAAAGGTTAGTAGCGCCTTTAATGGGACCGATGGCATAAGTAGAAACTGATAGGGCAAAAGCAATCAACGAGAGGCAAAAATATTTCATAAATCGTGTTTTAGAATTAATGGTCTGAAGTGGTTGTATATGAATGATAGCGCCACACAAACACCGTGTTACTTTAGGTGAACAGTGTACAATGCAGCACTATTATAATAAACACCCTTGCCCGCTACAGCAGCAGTATTTTTCATAACATCCTTTCAGCAAATAAAAAATGCAATACAAATATATAAAAATTAGGGAAAACCCCTCAATTCTTTACTTGTTTTATATACACAACATGTTGATAAGCAAAATGTGTGCAAAAATAAACAGATATTTAAAATAATTCATTCAAAAATAAAAAGCCTGAATATCTGTTTACCCTGAATGATAGACGAGTTTTGTACCCGATTCGTTGGTGTTTTCAGAAAAAAGTTATGTATGCTAATTATCTTACACGCAATTGCCTTTGTTAGTGGTCTGAACTTGTTTTTTATCCCCGTAGATATGAATATTTTAATACGAGCGTCTAAAACCTGAATGGGTGATCGGCAGCTTCTTTGAATGAACCCCACATTTCTTCTACCACCTCTTTTGCTGGTATTATGTTTTTTATAATACTGCTCACCTGTCCTATTTCCAGCTCTCCTTCGGCCATATCTCCTTCAAACATGCCATGCTTTGCACGGGCGCGCCCCAGTAGTTGCTCCAGGTCCTGTACAGGCGCCCCGGTATTTTCGGCTTCCTGCACCTGCTGGTAAAATTGATTTTTCATCAATCGCACCGGGGTCAGTTTCTTCAGCGCTACTATAGTGTCTCCCTCGCCGGCCGCTACTATGGCTTCTTTAAATGCAAGGTGGCTGCTGGCTTCCGGTGTGCATACAAAACGGCTGCCCACCTGCACGCCCTCTGCGCCCATGGCCATCATAGCATACATGGCCCTGCCGGTGGCTATGCCTCCTGCCGCTATCAGCGGTATACTGATCGCTTCCCGCACTGCCGGTATCAGGCACAGGGTGGTAGTTTCCTCGCGGCCGTTATGTCCGCCGGCCTCAAAGCCTTCTGCCACTACAGCATCTACACCTGCATCCTGGCATTTTCTTGCAAATTTCGCGCTGGATACGACGTGCACTACCGTAATGCCATGCTCTTTCAGCCTGGCCGTCCATGTTTTGGGGTTGCCTGCAGAGGTGAATACGATAGGTACTTTTTCTGCTATAATGTGTGCTATGTGCTCATCTATAGATGGGTACAGCAGCGGCAGGTTTACCGCAAAAGGGTTGTCCGTTGCCTTTTTGCACTGCTGTATATGCTCCAGCAGCACATGGGGATACATACTGCCTGCTCCTATTATGCCCAGCCCGCCGGCATTGCTCACCGCAGATGCCAGTTTCCAGCCCGATGCCCATATCATACCCGCCTGTATAATAGGGTAGCGGATACCAAATAATCGGGTGATACGGTTGTCAAAACCATCAGCGGTAAATTTTCCTTCGAAGAGCATGGGCAGGTAAATTTTTGTGCAAACTTAATTAAACAGATTTATTATCACGCCTTATCAGGGCTCAAACAAAAATGCCCCGGATATTAGCCGGGGCATTTTTGTATTTATTTAGATACTCATTAAGCCATTCCGCAATTAAGCCATTGAGCATCATAATTTGCTTTCCATTCTTACCACAGGTACTATCATCTCTTCCAGAGATACGCCGCCATGCTGAAAAGTGTTCTTGTAATAATTCACGAAATGGTTGTAATTATTCGGGTAGCAGAGGAAAACATCTGTCTTTGCAAAAATGAAAGTAGAGCTTACATTGGGTCTTGGCAGGCCTGCAAACTTAGGGTCGCGGAATGCCAGTACGTCTTTTTCCTCGTACTGCAGGTTACGCCCGTGCTTGTAGCGCAGGTTGGTAGTAGTGGCCCTGTCTCCTACCACTTTTGCCGGGGTCTTTACACGCACACTGCCGTGGTCGGTAGTGATCATTACCTGTATGTCCTTATCGGCTATTTTGCGCAGTGCCCTGTGCAGCGGAGAATGCTCAAACCAGCTGGTGGCAAGGCTTCTGTACGAAACTTCATCACCTGCCAGTTCTTTCAGCACTTCCATTTCAGTGCGGGCGTGGGAAAGCATATCTACGAAATTGTAAACAATAACGGTAAGATCATTAGAGAGGCAGTTGTGAATGTTTTCCTCCATCACTTTTGCATCATCGTTATTGGTGATCTTGATGTATTGCGTTTTCAGCCCGTCCAGTTTCAGGTGTTTCAGCTGGTTATGCAGGAAGTGTTCTTCATACAGGTTCTTGCCACCTTCCTCATCATCGTTCTTCCACTCCAGCGGGAAGTGGGTAGCAATATCTATAGGCAGCATACCCGCGAAAATTGCATTGCGGCAATATTGTGTAGCCGTGGGCAGTATGCTGTAAAAGAGGTCGTCTTCCAGTATCCTGAACGATTCTGTAATGATCGGCTGGAAAGCTTTCCAGTGGTCCAGGCGCAGGTTGTCTATTACTACAAGGAATGTTGGTTTGCCTTTTTTAAGGAAAGGTGCGATCTTCTTTTCAAACACCTTGTGTGACAGCAATGGCCCGCTATTGCCATTGTCTTTTATCCAGTTAGCGTAGTTTTTAGAGATGTACTTGAAGAATTCCGTATTCGCCTCCGCCTTTTGCGATTGCAATATCTCCATCATCTCTTCGCTGTCGCTCTTGTTCATTTCCAGTTCCCAGTACACCAGCTTTTTATAGAGCTCCTTCCACTCTTCGTGGTTGGGATTAGAGCTCAGGGCCATGAACAGGTTACGGAAATCCTGCTGGTAGGCCACGGTTGTCTTTTCAGAGATCAGCCTTTTGCCATCCATTATTTTTTTCAGGCTCAGCAGCACCTGGTTAGGATTTACCGGTTTTATCAGGTAGTCAGTTATTTGCGCGCCCAGGGCGTCTTCCATTATATTTTCAGCTTCGTTCTTGGTGATCATCACCACTGGCAAATGGGGGTATATCTCTTTTATTTTAGACAGTGTTTCCAGCCCGGTAAGGCCCGGCATACTTTCGTCCAGCAGCACTACATCAGGCGTTTTTTCCTTCAGCAATTCCAGCGCATCATAGCCATTGGTAAGCGGGGTTACCTCGTAGCCCTTATTTTTCAGGAATAATATCTGGGATTTGAGGGAATCTATTTCATCGTCTACCCATAGTATATCGCCTTGTGTGTTCATGTGTAAGTGTGTGTTTAGTAAGCTAAAAGTAATTCAATTTGTGTTGGCTGCACTTATATACCAATGAGTTTAACTCAAATTTGACAAGAACAGGAACACTTCATTTGGAATAACGTGCGTAAGCAATTAGTATTGCACTATAAGAATACATTAACATCATGCCACCTGTAAATATTAGAAAAGCGGTTGCCGCAGATTGTCCGCGAATGATGGAGCTGGTCAATGAGCTGGCTGTATATGAACGTGCACCGCACGAAGTGACTGTAGAACTGGAACATTTCATAGAAAGCGGCTTTGGCCCGGCCCCTGTATGGTGGGCATTTGTTGCAGAAGAAGATAATGTCATAAAAGGCTTCGCACTATACTACGTCCGCTACAGCACATGGAAGGGGCAGCGTATGTACCTGGAAGATATACTGGTCACTGAATCAGATAGAGGCAGAGGTCTTGGCAGTATGCTGATGGACGCATTGATAACTGAAGCACAGGCGAAGAAATTTCACGGCATTACCTGGCAGGTACTCGACTGGAATGAACCAGCCCTCAACTTCTACAAGAAGTACAATGCCAACCTGGACCCGGAATGGCTGAACGCCTCGATAACTTTCTAATCAATAGCTAAAAAACCATAAGCTGTATAATAATGAGAGGAAGCCACGGAACAAGGTCCCGCTTCTTCAGCGGGAGGGACTTGGTTTTTTTGATTTGGAATTTTACCTCGTTACCTTAATAAGCTCATCATTTTTCATGAACTCCGGGCACCTGTAGGTGAGAAAGTGCCATGAAATGCTGACCATAGCCATCAGGTATTGGTCGTAGCTGCTGCTGTTGCCGCGTTGCTTGCCATTTACGCCTATGGCTTTTTTGTCTACCTCTATTGAGCGGTCCTGTAAATAAAAACCCGGTGATTTTGATTTAAAATTATTAGAGCCTATATAAGTAGTGCTCACGTCATCCATATAATCTGTAAGTGTAAGCCTGTCTGCTACTTCAACGGTCAGGTTCAACCCCCCTTTTATCCACAATTTGATACCTGCGCCTATTGGAAAGCACGGGCTGTAATGAGTGTACTTGCGGTCGGCATGCCCTGCATACTGGCCTTCTGTGCCTAATGGCTGCAGGCTGTATTTTGTGCCGTTCAGTGTAGTATATGGGTCATAATAGAATGCGCCTACACCACCTGTAAGAAAGGGAGTGAACCTGTGGTATTTATCACCGGTAACAAAGCTGAAGAAATTGAATTCTGCCTGCAATGCAAATTCATAGATGTCGGTCGTAAAATTCAGGTTGCGTAAATGCTGGTAAAGCGGCTTATTGTATTTATCGTCGTAAGATACCTGTGTATAGTTTGCCACAGCTTTTACAGATATATAAGAATTAAAGTGCTTGCGGGCGTAGATACCGCCTGCCGGAGCCACCGTGTGAAAGCCATAATTGTCATTCAGGTCGCCAAAATACTGCGCTCCACCCAGCCCAACACCAAACTCTGTAGATGTATAGTACGACTGCGCGTTCCCCGCGGAAAACGACAGCATAAACAATAATAAAAATAGTACCGTACTTAAACGATTTTTGTTATCTATCATTAAATTAAATACTAACTGCATAATGCAGCATTACCGGTTGGTAACGGCAAAAGTAGTTTTTTATTGTGTGCCCCTAAAATCATTCCACAATAGCACATTACTTGCAGTATTGCTTCATATATTGTTCAGCCTGTGGGTTTTTCAATTCGGCTGCAATTGTGAAGTCATGGCAGCCGCTGTCTTTTGCGCCAGCCTTGTTCAGGTACATGCCCCTGTATATATACCCCTGCGACCATGTGCTGTCCAGCTTCAGGCATAGATCAATATCAGCTATGGCCGCGCGGTAATTTTTCAGTTCACCATTAGCAACCGCACGGTTCACATATCCCATTGGGTGCTTTGGTTTGAGTTGTATCTCTGTATTAAAATCGTCTAAAGCACCTTTTACATCACCCATTTTGAACCTGCAGGAGCCGCGAAGGCTAAAGGCCAGGTAAAAATCACCGCGCAGTGCTATTGCCTTATCGAAGCTTTCAGCCGCACCTTTAAGGTCCCCTTTCGCATATTCCTTCCGCCCTTTCGACAATTGCGCCAGGAACATGTCTTTTTTTAGGTCCAGCGCTGTAGCCAGGTCTTTCATGCCTGCTTTTTCTTCACCTATCATTTCTTCCAGGTTAGCACGGTTAAAATAGCCCATTGCAAATTTGGGATTCAGTTGAATAGACCTGTCAAAATAGAACATGGAATTTCTGAAATCGCCCATCATTTCATAAACTCCTGCCAGTTGGTAGCACGCCCGCCAGTTGCCCGTATCTGCTTTTATGGCCAGTTCATATTGCTTTATCGCATTAGGAAAGTCAGCATTAAGTGTCATTTCATTGGCTGTCCTGTAATATTCGTCGCCTTTGTTCGACTGTTTGCATGAGCCGATCAATAGAAATACAGGCAGGATCATCAGGGGTAATAGATAGCGCATGATAGAAATTTTCAGAAAAGATAGTATGAATTGCACAATTACGCAACCACACTTATGAACGTATTTAGCATTTTAGGCCTGGTGACGATCAAAACAGCCCAAAATTTTCATAAAGAGTAGTTAATGAACAAAATTATCAGTCATATTTCATACTTTTATTGCCAAATAAAAAAACAATATGAAAAAAATAATCTGCGCTTTAATGTCTATGCTGCTGGTAAGCAGTGTTTCTTTTGCCCAGGCAGGTACTGCGGCTAAAGCTACTCCGGCTAAATCTGCCGCTTCTCAATCAACATCGGCTTCTGTAACAGGCGCTCCTGTTAAGGCTCAGTCTCAATCTGCTGGTACTGCATCAGCTCCGGGTACTACAACTAAGAAGGGTAGCGCTGCGGCTCCGGCTCAGAAACTGAAAAAAGATGGTACACCTGATATGCGTTATAAAACAAACAAAGAGGCAAAACCTGCTAAAAAAGCAGCTTAAATTGTTGAATACCTGATCTTTAAGTTAGTGCATGCAAACGCATGCACTAACTCATTTTAATAAACCATACTTTAGTTATGCGCTCATTTATCTGTATTGCAACTGTTTGTGTATCCTTTTTTATGTTATCCTCATGCAAGGATGAAACGCCATGGGCACAATACACAAATAAAGAAGCGGGTTTTACAGTGTTTATGCCTGCCCATCCGGTAAAATCGGATAAAAAGGCGGGTAAACAAGTGATCCATTTCATTACCTGGAAACCGACAACTTTCGCTCTAGATAAATTTAAGTTGTTTGAAGTAAGCTATACCGATTTCCCGGGTGTGGTCGTTTCAGACTCCAATAGTGTGAACGCTATACTGGATACTGCAATAAGCCAACGCAAAAAAGATTTTACTGAGCTTGATGTGGACTCTCAGCCAATTATCCTTAACGGCTACCCCGGCAGGGCATTTATGTACCAGGCGCCAAGAGGCAACACCATTACTATTGTGAAGGAATGTATGGTAGGCAACAGGAGATATGACCTTACTGTGATAGCCAAAGAAAACTATTCCATTAATAATGAGATGAATGCATTTTTTAACTCCTTCCAGGTGCTGAGATAATGTACCTATCTTTGGCACAAGTTTTTAGCAGCTTAATGCAGCCATGGATTACAAAGATTATTACAAAGTACTGGGAGTAGAGAAAAAGGCTTCGCAGGAAGATATAAAGAAGACTTACCGCAAGCTTGCAGTAAAGTTCCATCCCGACAAAAATCCAGGGGACAAAAAAGCAGAAGAAAAATTTAAGGAGATCAACGAAGCCTACGATGTACTGGGCGACGCGGAAAAAAGAAAGAAGTATGACGACCTGGGTGCTAACTGGCAGCAATACCAGCAACGTGGTGCGCCCGATTTTGGCGGTCAGCAGTATTATAGCTCGCAAGGCCAGCAGTATGGTGGCGACGAAGGACATTTCTCTGATTTTTTCGAATCCTTTTTTGGT
>JAOQAP010000024.1 GCA_025963465.1 Flavipsychrobacter sp. | reverse complement strand
TTATTAGCGGTGGTTTTTTCTTTATTAAGTTTATGTTATTACCTGATCAGTGTCACATTACCTGTTTGTTCCAGGCTCTTGCCACCGCAGTCATACTTGATGTAGTAGAAGTATACGCCTGCATCCTGTGGCACACCGTTAAAGGTACCATCCCATGACATACCATTGTTAGTTGATTCAAACACTGTTTGTCCCCAGCGGTTAGCTACACGGAATATGCTGAACCTGTGGTAACCCTGGTATACCGGGCGGAATATAGTATTCTTATTACCACCGTTTGGCAGGAATGCTGTAGGGAAGCCAACGGTGCAGCATGAACCAGGATTAAGTGTCTGGCTTGTAGTAGCATAGCAACCATATGGATCAGTTACCAGCAGGGTTACTGTGCTCTGCGACAGCTCTACTTTACCATAGATCTGGCGCTTGTTCACATTGCTGAAGAAGTGCTCAGGAGCCCATACATAAGAGTAGTTGTAGTTATCTGCCATTGCAGTGAACTGCACACTATCCTCAAGGCATAATGTTCCTTTAGGAGACATGTATGTAAACCTTGCATCCGGTGATGAGTGTACACTGATAGTATCTTCTGTAGGCAATGATTTACATCCTTCTTTTGAAGAAGATATTACCTGTATCACGTGACGGCCACTGTCGTTCCAGCTGATGCTGAATGGTCCGCCGCTATTGCTGTTGTGAGCAACTACAGCAAGAGCATTTGTCTGGTCCATAGGCACATTATCAATGTTCCACAGGAAGATTTCAGCGCTTGAGCCTCTTGTACCTAATGCAAGTGATACTGTATCACCCTGACACACATCACCCTTAGTAGACGCCTTGGCATATGGCTGCGGCACTATCTTGATCCTGTAGCTTGTATCACCTGCGCAGAAGCCATGATTGTTAGTTACATGAAGGCGTATATAATTGTCTGCAGTTACAGAATCAAAACGCACATAGATGAATGAGTCTGTTGCTGTCTTCATTTCGCCTTCAGGGCCATGTGCAAATACTGACTTCTGAGGTATACTCCATGCGTATGCAGGATCGAACAGGGATGGCCCTTTATAAGAGAACTTCACTGAATCGAATTGACAAACGAACGGACTGCTCGGTTCTATTGAGAACAATGGTTTGTAGATAGTGGTAACCTTCATTGGCAAGCTGTCACTTTCGCAACCATTGATCACTTCGCTCACGAACCAGGTAGAATCACCGGGCATAGCGTTAGAAGGCACAGGTGCATGTGGCAGCGGATTGCCCTGGTAGTACCATTTCAGGTAACCGCCATACACGCTGTCTGCAGTAAGTTGTGGTGCTTTTGTAAACTGGCAGTATGTTGTATCATGTGGTATTGGTGGAGCTGGTTTAGGCTTTACATACATGGTTCCTTTCGACTTATCACTGAGACAACCAAATGGAGACAACTCGTTTGCAAAGAACTCATACAAACCCGGCACCAATGTCACAGGCACAGGAGCTACGATATTGCCTATTGTATCCGGAGCTATGAACCACCTGATAAGATCTCCCGGTGTGCTTGGTGTTGCTGTCATAGCAGCAGCTGGCCAGAACTGGCATATGCTGTCCGATTTTATTTTCGGAGGTTTTGGTTTTGGATGAACTGTAATTACTACAGTAGCTGCATCACTTTCACATCCATTATCATTCTGGCTTACATAGAAGGTATAAACACCCGGAATAGTAATGTCAACTAATGGCTGTGTAGCAGTCGGTGTCCCTACCATAAATGTTTTCCACCAGTGAATTGCTGCACCCGGAATTGCGCTGACATTTACTGTAGTATATGGGCCGATACCCTCGCAATAGTTCAGTACACCACCAGAAATTCCCGGAACAGGAGGTTTCGGATTGACTGTTATTTTGTACGATGACATTACGCTTTTACATCCGAAAGAATTGGTAACGTATGCATATATTGTTTGGGTACCCGGTACCGCGGTAGTTACAGTCGCTGCCGGCGTTCCGTAGCCAACAATAGGCTTTGTATCCCATAACACAACCCCGCCGCCGCCGATGTGAGTAGTATCAGTACCTGTATATACGCCCACAGGATCATATTGGCAATACAGCACCGGACCTGATATTTTAGGTGCATCAGGAGGCATTACCAGGCCAGCATGGATCTGGGCCGTGTCTTTACATCCGAATTGATCAGCTGCAATAAGCTTGAAAAAACCAGTATCCGACGGAGTGAAGTTATCTATCTCAGGAAGCTGCAATGTGGACGTGAATCCATTTGGCCCTGACCATGCATAGGTCATTCCCGCCGAAACAGGGGTGGAGCTTAATCTAAGTGTGTCAAGTGTATTTGCGCACATCGGTGCGTTGTTACTAAGCGCAATGTTCAATCTTGGATGTACTGTTACATGTACACTGTCCGTATCACTTATCCCACCTATTGACCGGTATACGTAGTACATCCCGGTATCAGACAGAACCGCAGGATTTTTGAATGGATGATGCAACGTACTGCTGAAGCCCTTAGGGCCTTTCCATTTATAGCTTACACCAGCACTATCACCACTCACATACAACCACAACGGGAATCCTTCGCACGGATCGTTGGCAGAAGCAGTACTGCAATGATTTACACTTACATAAACAGTGTCGTAAATAGTAACGCCTAATTTGGTTCTGGATGCTATGTACCGTCCTGTGTCAGAAAAACTAGCTGGGTATATGTAAGTAAACTGGCCGGTGCTGGTATATCCTTTAGGGCCGCTCCAACCATATGTAGCACCCGTAGAATCTCCAACATAACCTAAAAACAAAGTATCAAGAACACATGGGGTATTAGCTACTGCATTCTGGCAGCTGGCTGGCTTGGTAGTATCCAGGAGCAATTCATATACATCACCGCTGCCACAGTTACCGCAATACATTTCAATAGACCAGATCGGTTCACATGATTCTATCACTATTGTATCCCCGCCATATTGTCCACCGCTACAACAAGGACCATAGACTATACCTCCCAAAACATAGCAGGCCGGCCCGGTAGAAGGACATGTGGTAAAACCACTAATCATTTCTGATGGAGAAATAGGATACGGAGCACCGTTGATAGAGAAACTCTTCCACTCTGATGTAGCTGGAGTGGGACCACCATTCAGCGCCCAGTCCGGTATCATCATTTTGTATATCGGTTTATTGAAGGTATGTAAGTAACTACCTACACCACCACCACCTATCCACCAGGAATTTACGCCTCCGGCAGGAAAACATGAACCACCACCACCGGTAGTAAAAGCTCCCGTACCTACTGTGGTGATCGTAATGCCACAGGCACTAGGAGTAGCCGCATCAAAGATAACCGGTACTCCGGCTATACTCACATACTGAGCCCTGGCAGTAAATGAAACAAGTAGTAAAAGGACTATTCTGTATAAAGACTTCATAAAAAAAAGTATTAGTAAGGCAATAAGGTTATATAATATATTGTTATAAAAATCGATTGATTAGTGTACAGATGTAAATAGACAGGCAAATTAATAAAAATCGATGGGTATTCCTTAATATATTTTTTATTTTATTTCATCGTGCATTTCAATATACATCTGCCTCAATTAAAAGGCTAAATTACTCTTATATTAAACAATTTTTGGTTAATTAATTTATTTTGCTTTTTTGTAAATAGGAACAGTAGAGCACGGCTCGCCATACATCAGTGATTTTACTACCGGGCGAAGACGGCTGGTAATGGCCAGGTATGCTATTTCAGGTATCGGGGTATCGCCACAGCCTTTTATTACCACTCTCTTATCTATATATTCGGTTGTGTCTATATTATTGATACGTTGCTGTATCAGCACTTTGCCAAGCTCTTCTGGAGTACCATAATATACAGAAGCCGCCACAGGCTGCAGGTAAGACGCAGCCAGCATATACGCCCATACCGGTACTATAGCTTCTACACTGCACATTACCGCCACTTGCTTACCAGCGTACTGCTGCCAGTCATGTGTTTGCAATGCTGCACGGTAGTCCTTTTCTTTCAATATCATTTCCCTGAACAGGAACGGTTTAAGGTCGAACAACGCTACATCATCAGTCTGCACATAGGGAGCAAGATCTAATGTAATTATTCCACTCTCAGCTACCTTATTTATTATTGTTTCCATAAATACCTTCTGGTAAATGTTATTGTGCAAATTTACGACAAATGAATGTGCCTTCATGCTCACCTATACAGCTATAGATAAGAGGAATGACCTGCCTTAAATAAAAA
>JAOQAP010000007.1 GCA_025963465.1 Flavipsychrobacter sp. | reverse complement strand
TGGTTCTCAAATTCGCCGTTCCATGTAATGCTGTAGCCTTTAGGCAATTTCAGTACTTTATTTACCTGTGCCTGTGCATCCTTTATGGTGCTGCCCAGGTCGCGGCCGCGATTAGAGAATTTTACGGCTATATGCCTCAGGTTGTTATCCCTGAAAATGAATGCGGGGCCAGTGAGCTTACGTATGGTCGCTATCTCGCTTATCGGTATCCTTGTGCCATCCTGTGTAGGTACGCGCAGCTGTTCTATTTTTTCCTCAGTATTCCTTGCGTCTTCATTATACCTGATGCGGACATCAAACTTACGTTCTCCTTCATACAGTTCTGTGGCCGCTTTGCCGCCAAGCGCCATTTCTATCACCGAGTTGGCATCAGCTATGTTTACGCCATACAGCGCCATTTTCTGCTGGTTCAACTCGATACGAAACTCCGGCTGACCTAAATTGCGCAGTACGCCGAGATCATCTACGCCCTTTACGTTTTTCAGCACGTCCTTTACCACATTCGCCAGCGAGTCAAGCACCTTAAAATTAGGGCCGAAGAGTTTTACTGCCAATGCTGCATTTACCCCTGCTACCGCTTCTTCCACGTTATCTCGTATGGGCTGTGAGTAGTTGAGTGTGCAGCCGGGTATCTTTCTCAGTTGCTGATCCATACTGTCTATCAGCAGGTCATCGGTCAGACCCTTTCTCCATTCGCTTTTTGGTTTCAGGTCTACCTGTATCTGTACGTTGAAGAAGCCTTTAGGGTCAGTGCCGTCATTTGTTCTTCCTATCTGTGACAGTGTTTGCCTTACTTCAGGAAATTTGCTAAGGATGGTGATCATCTTATCGCTGGCTATCTTAGCCTCCGGCAGGCTGATGCTCATTGGGAGCTCACTTTCCACCCACAGCGCACCTTCATTAAGTTCAGGCAGGAATTCTGTACCTAAAAATTTAGTTGAAAAAAAGGTGACCACCATAATCGTTACCGCCGTTATAAGGCTTGCTTTCTGGTGCGTATATACCCATCGAAACCCCGCCATGATGTATTTTTCAAAGAAGCCTACAACCGGGTTGTGTTTTTCCCGCACATTTTTGCGCAGCAGTATACTTGATAATGCAGGCACCAGCGTAAGTGTGTAAATGAGCGCACCCAGCAAAGCAAAGCCAAGAGTATAAGCCAGTGGCGAGAACATTTTGCCTTCTACCTTCTGGAAGGCGAATATGGGTATAAGACAAGTGAGGATAATGACCTTTGAAAAGAAGATGGCTTTACCCATTTCTGTACCTACACTTTTGAACAGGCCCAGCTTTGCCAGCTTGTTGAATTTCTCCATCCCCACTTCCCGGGCCCGGTGGTCAAGGGCCACAAATATTCCCTCTACCATTACGACGGCACCGTCTATGATGATACCGAAGTCTACCGCCCCCATGCTCAGTAAGTTGGCAGACATGCCTTTCAGGCGCATCAGCATGAAGGCGAATAATAATGCAAGCGGTACAATGATGCCTACTGTAAGCGTCGTGCGCCAGTCGGCCATGAATATCAGTACTATAAGTGTTACCAGTATTATACCTTCAATGAGGTTATGCATCACGGTATGCGTGGCATAGTCCATGAGTACTGTACGGTCGTAGAAAGTGTTGATCTTCACGCCCTTTGGTAGTATGTTTTCATTAAGGTCTTTTACTTTGTCCTGTATTCTTTTCAGTACCTCTGCAGGGTTCTCTCCTTTGCGCATTACTATAATGCCCTCTATTACATCATTCTCCTTATCGCGCGATACCCAGCCCAGTCGCGGCTTCCCGGCTTCTTTTACTTCTCCTACATGTTTTACAAGAATCGGCACATTATCTACTTTGGTGATAATGATATCTTCTACCTCGCTTATGTTATTCAGTATACCGATACCTCTTACCACATACGCCTGGCCATTGCTTTCCAGCACATCACCACCAACATTGATGTTGCTTTTGGATACTGCGTTGTATACATCAAGAGATGTCAGGTTATATTTTAAGAGCAGGCTTGGGTCTACGCTTATTTCATAGGCTTTTTCCTGCCCGCCAAAACTATTCACGTCGGCCACTCCTGGTACCGATTTGAACTGCCTGTCCAGCACCCAGTCTTGTATGGCGGTCAGCTCGCGAATATTCTGTGTGTTGCTGTGCAGTGTATAACGGTATATCTCTCCTGTGGGACCATATGGTGGCTCTACTTCCGGCTTTACACCATCAGGCAGGTCGGCACCGCCGAGCCTGCTCAATACCTGCTGGCGCGCAAATGCGTCATCAACATTATCATCAAATATGATGCGGATGTAACTAAGTCCAAAGGACGATGTAGAGCGCAGGCTGGTTTTGCTTTGAACAGAGTTCAACGCTGTTTCCATAGGTATGGAAACGAATTTTTCTACCTCTTCTGCGCTGCGGCCCGGCCATTGGGCTATTATGATGATCTGTGTGTTAGTTACATCAGGGAAGGTTTCTATCGGTGTATGCTGGTAGCTGACGAAGCCTATTACGGCTAACACCCCGGTAAGAAAGAATACCAGGTAACGGTGCCGTAAAGAAAAATGGATAATTGCCTTTATGAATTTATTCATTGAATATTTTTTAGCTTATTGATCAAGCAGATGATAAATGAGGTTGTTGGTACTATTCGTTCAGCAGCTGGTTGAATATGAACAGTTGGTTCTTTGTAACGATCTGCTGACCGGGTGTCAACTCACCCTTCACATAGGTGGTGCCTTCTACGGTTTTAATAACGTTCACTTCCGTTATTTTCATTTCAGAATCGTTTTTGTACGTTATTACGTAGTTCTTGCCGTCCTGTGATATCAGTGCTGTATTGGGGACGCATATTGCGCTTCCTCCTTCTGTATTGCTTACCAATACCTTTGTGAACATATCCGGTTTCAGCAGCATGTCTTTATTGTCCAGGTTTATACGCACTTTCATTACTTTGCTTTGCGGGTCCAGTACCTGGCTTATCTTATCTATCCTGCCACTGAAGGTTTTGTCAGGATAAGAGAGTGGTATTACTTTCACATTAAAGCCTTCGTGTATTTTCGATATATCTGCTTCGTACACACTTGCATATACCCACACGTTCTTCAGATCAGATATAGTGAACAGGTTGTCACTCATGTCCGGACGTATGAATGCTCCTGTAGTTACTTTCTTCTCTACCACATAACCATCTATAGGCGCTGTGATGGTGTATTGTCCGCCCTCACTTACTTTTCCGCCGCCATTTATATTGATTATGGATTGCACTTTGTTGCGAGCAGCTACTGCTTTCTCATAGTTTTGTTTTGCTTCGTTATACTCTTTCTCACTGTTTATGCCGTTCTTATACAGCGATTCAGCATTGTCCATCTGGCGCTTTGCAATAGCGACATCGGCATTGGTGCTGCTGAGGTCGCTGTAGCTTCCTGCAACATCCGCACTGCGCACTATGGCCAGTACCTGGCCTCTGCTAACCCTATCGCCAAGGCTTACTTTTGATTCCAACACCTGCCCGCTATTGCGTGGAAACACCTTTACCACATTATTGTCATTTGCCGCTACCACGCCGCTAAGTGACAGCTCACCTGTAATGTTGCCATTCCTTACAGTGTCCATCTGTATCATATGCTTCATTGTATCGCTGAGCACGAATTTCTTATTGCCTTCTGCTACAGGCTCCTTATGTTCGCAAGAGGCAAAAATGACCATGCCGAGTAATGCTAATAATGCTGTTTGTTTCATTT